>URRX01000001.1 GCA_900550345.1 uncultured Anaerococcus sp.
AATCTTATGAACTAAAAAATCAAATTCGAATTTTCTTCTATCTATATTATTAAATATTGAAATTAAGAGACTCTCTATTCCACCAACATTTAAATCACCTAATACATGTAGTATTTTAATTTTATCTTGCAAATTTAACTCCTTAAATTAATTAAAGTATTATATTTATTATAACATAATAAAACTTATTATAAATTATGAAAAAACTTGAAAGTATATATAAACTTAGTATAGTTAAATTAAGGTCAAAGATGGTCAGAAAATGATGGAGGTTTTATGAAATATCAAGATTATTATGAAATTTTAGGTGTAGATAAAAAAGCAAATGATAGTGAAATAAAAAAAGCTTATAGGAAGCTTGCGAAAAAATACCACCCTGACCTTCATCCTGATGATAAGGAAGCCAGCGAAAAATTTGCAAAAATAAATGAAGCTTATGAAGTATTATCTGATGAAAATAAGAGAAAACAATACGATATGTTTGGAAAAAGTGGAAACTTCAGTCAAGGTCAAAATTTCGACCCATCTCAATATGGTTTCTCAGATTTATTTTCAAATTTTGGCGCTGGAAACGGATCTTATTCCTACACAAGTAGTACAGGAGGATCCTCTGGATTTTCAGATTTTTTTGAAACCTTGTTTGGAGGAGGAAGATCATCTTCAAGAACTTCATCCACAAATTTTGGAGGATTCGGATCAAGTTTTAAAAATGGATTTAAAAAAACTAAAAAATCTAAAATTAAAACAAAAGTTAATATATCACTAGATGAAGCAATGAGTGGCGTATCTAGAACGCTAAAAATAAAAGATAAAGAAACAAATTCTATAAAAGAAATTAATATAAATATTCCAAGTGGAATGACAAGTGGGAAAAATTTAAAAATTGATGGTTCAAAATATAATTTAAATGCAGATATTTATGTAAAAGTTCAAATCAAGGAAGATTCAATATATAGACTTGATGGTCTAGATATTATAAAAAAAGAAAGAGTTAGTCCTTGGGATGCTTATTTTGGAGAAAAAATCACAGTCGATAGTCCGAATGGAAAGTTTAAAATAAATATTCCAGAAAAAATTGAAGCTGGAAATAAAATTAGGATTAAAGGTAAGGGATATAAAGATTTAAAAGGAAAAGTTGGAGATCTTTATATAGAAATTCTTATTGATAATCCAAAAGATTTAAGTAAAGATCAAATTGACCTATATAAAAAATTAAAGGAATTGAATTAGGGGGATATGATTATGGATTTTAACAAATTTACTCAAAAATCAACAGAAGTAATTAACGAAGCAAACCAATTAGCAATCAAAAATGCCAACCCAGAAGTTGGCATCATCCACCTAGCTTATGCTTTGGTAGAAGATTCTAATTCTTTTGTAAGCCAAGTTTTAGCTAATATGGGCTTGTATAAAAAAGTGCTTAATAAAATGCAAGAAAAAATGGAAAATTTGCCAAGCCAATCAGGTTCAGCAAATATTTATCCAAATACAATTTTTCAAAGAATTTTACTAAAAAGTGAAGACTGCGCAAAGAAAATGGGAGATTCTTTTATCTCAACTGAACATATTTTCTTAACTATTTTAAATGAAAATACTGAATTAAGTGATTATTTTAAGGAAATTGGTTTAAACTCTAAAAATTTCTCAAATGAACTCAAAAAGGTCAGAAATGGTCAAAAAGTTACCAGCGATAATCCAGAAGAAACTAATAATCCATTGGAAAAATATGGTAGAAATTTAACAAAAGAAGCTAGAGAAGGAAAAATTGATCCAGTTATTGGGCGTGATATTGAAATAAGAAATTGCCAAAGAATTCTTTCAAGAAGAAAGAAAAATAATCCGGTTTTAATTGGTAAACCTGGTGTTGGTAAAACAGCAATTGTCGAAGGCCTTGCCCAAAGAATTGTAAATAAAGATGTGCCAGAACCACTTCAAGGAAGAACAATTTTTGCCCTTGATATGGCAAGCTTAGTTGCAGGTGCAAAATACAGGGGTCAATTTGAAGAAAGGTTAAAATCAGTTATTGATGAAGTTAAAAAATCTGAAGGACAGATAATTATGTTTATCGATGAGCTTCATACAATTGTTGGAGCTGGTAAAACTGAAGGTTCAATGGATGCTTCAAATATAATGAAACCTATGCTTGCCCGTGGGGAAATTAAAGTAATTGGTGCAACAACTTTAAATGAATATAGAGAAAATATTGAAAAAGATGGAGCTCTTGAAAGAAGATTCCAAAAAGTTTTGGTTGATGAGCCAAGTGTTGAAGATACAATTTCAATTTTAAGGGGAATTAAGGATAAATATGAAATTTATCATGGGATAAGAATTCAAGACCAAGCAGTTATAGCTGCAGCAGAGCTTTCAAACCGTTATATTACTGATAGATTTTTACCAGATAAGGCAATTGATTTGATGGATGAGGCTTGCGCAACCGTAAGAACTGAAATTGATACAATGCCAGAATATTTGGATGAAGAAAAAAGAAGAATTTTACAAGTTCAAATAGAAATTGAAGCTTTAAAAAAAGAAGATGATGAAAAGAGTAAAAAAAGATTAGAAATATTAGAAAAAGAATTAGCAGATGCTAATGAAAGATATGAAGCTGATTTTAATAAATGGAAAAGCCAAAAAGATTCTATAAATTCTGTAAAAGATATAAAAGAAGAAATTGACAAAGTTAAAGTAGAAATTAATAAAGCTCAAAGAAATTACGATTTTGAAAAATTATCAGAATTAAAATATGGAAAATTAAATGAGCTTGAAAAGAAATTAAAAGAAAAAGAAGAAGACCAAGAAAATAATTCATCAATTAAAGAAGAAGTTACTGATGAAGACATTGCAGATGTGGTTTCAAATTGGACAAATATTCCTGTAAATAAACTTGTAGAAAGTGAAAGAAATAAAATTTTAGGACTTTCTGATAAATTACACGAAAGAGTTATTGGACAAGATGAGGCAGTTAATAAAGTTTCAGATGCTATAATTAGGGCAAGATCTGGACTTAAAGATATAAATAAACCAATTGGATCATTTATTTTCTTAGGACCAACAGGAGTTGGTAAAACAGAACTTGCAAAATCACTTGCAGAAGCTATGTTTGATAGTGAAAAAAATATGATTAGGATTGATATGTCAGAATATATGGAAAAATATTCTGTATCAAGACTAATCGGTGCAGCCCCAGGATATGTTGGCTACGAAGAAGGCGGACAATTAACAGAAGCTGTAAGAAGTAATCCTTATTCAGTAATTTTATTTGACGAAATTGAAAAAGCTCACCCAGATGTGTTCAATATTTTACTACAAGTTCTAGATGATGGAAGACTAACAGATAGTCAAGGAAGGACTGTAAACTTTAAAAATACAATTATAATTATGACTTCAAATATTGGATCATCTTATTTGATAGATGGATTAAAAGAAGATGGAACAATTGACGAAGAAAATAGAAAACTTGTAGATTCTTCATTAAGAGCATCTTTTAAACCAGAATTTTTAAATAGAATTGATGACATAGTTATGTTTAAACCACTTACAAGCGATCAAATATATAAAATTATTGACCTTCAAATTGAAGATATATCAAAAAGACTTGAAGACCGCGATATTACAATTGAACTTAGCAAGCCTGCTCACGAATATATCTTAGAAAAATCTTACGATGTAGAATACGGTGCAAGACCAATCAAGAGATTCTTACAAGCAAATATTGAAACAAACTTAGGAAGAAAAATTATTGAAGGTAATATAATGGAAGGCGATCATGTCATAATAGATTTAGATAAAAATAATGAATTGGCATATCAAGTTAAAAATTAAAGAATAAATATAAAAAGAGAAAATTTCTTTTAGAGATTTTCTCTTTTTCTTTTTCCTAAAAAATGGGAGAAATTTATTTTTAAAAATTATTTTTAGAATTATATTTATACAAAGACCTAGAAAAAATCCCGGAAATCGGAAAGAAATATACATACAAAAAAACTAAAAAAACACAATATATAGTGCTCCTTGTTTTATTATATCTATATATGGTATACTATAATAGTATTAATAAAGGAGTTGAAAAAATGCCTAAAGTTGTAAAAAGAAATGGTCAAAAAGTAGATTTTGACAAAGAAAAAATAAAAATAGCTATAGAAAAGGCTATGAATTCACCAAATGGTGTTTACATAGAAAAGCAAGCAGAAGAAATTGCAAATGAAATTGAAAAAAGTGTTGTAAATAAAAGAGAAATTTCAATTTATCAAATTGAACATATGGTTTATTACAAATTAATTGATAAGAAAAATCCTGCAACAGCGAAATCATATGAAGCTTATAGGTCGGTTCAATCCTATAAAAGAGAAGCAAATACAACTGATGATGACATAATTGGTCTACTTGAAAGGACAAACATTGATGTAATGGATGAAAATTCCAACAAAAATCCATTGATTGCTTCAACCCAAAGAGATTTGATAGCAGGAGAGGTGTCAAAAGATTTGGCGAAAAGAAAATTAATTGATGCAGACCTTGTAGAAGCTCACGAAAATGGAGCTATACATATTCACGATTTAGATTATTTAATACAACCAATTTTTAATTGTTGCTTGGTAAATATGAAAGATATGCTCGATAATGGAACAGTTATAAATGGAAAGACAATCGAAACGCCCAAATCTTTTCAAGTAGCTTGTAATGTAATGACCCAAATTATTGCCCAAATTGCATCAAACCAATATGGTGGTCAATCTATAAATATTTCATGCCTTTCAAAATATTTGGAAGTTTCCTACAATAAAAATTATAAATTAGCTAAAGAAATTTTATCAAATGAAGATGAAATAAAAAAAATGGCACAAAAATTGACCCAAAGAGATTTGGAATCAGGTATTCAAACTATTCAATACCAAATAAATACTCTTATGACATCAAATGGTCAAGCACCTTTTGTAACCTTATTTATGCATACAGACGAAAATGATCCTTACCTTGACCAAACTGTAAAAATTATAGAAGAAATTCTAAAACAAAGAATCCAGGGAATAAAAAATGAAGCTGGAGTTTATGTAACACCAGCCTTTCCAAAATTAATTTATGTTTTGGATGAAAATAATGTAAAAGAGGGAAGCAAATATCACTACCTAACTCAATTATCCATAAAATGTACGGCAAAAAGAATGTATCCTGATTATATATCTGCTAAAAAAATGAGAGAAAATTATGAAGGAAATGTATTTTCTCCAATGGGATGCAGGGCATTTTTGCCACCATATAAGGATGAAAATGGAGCATATAAATTTGACGGAAGATTTAATATAGGAGTTTGTACAATAAATCTCCCTCAAATTGGAATCCTAGCAGGTCATGACGAAGAAAAATTCTTTGAAATTTTAAATAAAAGAATGGAACTTGTAAAAAGAGTAGGAATTTTAAGATATGAACACTTAAAAGACGTTACTAGCGATTCATCACCAATTCATTTTCAACATGGAGCAATAGCAAGACTTAAACCTCACGAAAAAATTAATCCACTTCTAAAAAATGGATATGCAACAGTAACAATTGGCTACATTGGAATTTATGAAGCTTGTAAACTCGTAAAAGGAATTAGTCATACAAATAAAGATGGGGAAAAATTTGCTATAAAAATAATGGATTTTTTAAATAGTAAAAAGAAAGAATGGATAGAAGAAACTGGCCTTCAATTTGCAGTTTATGGAACACCAGCAGAAAATCTAACAAATAGGTTCGCATCAATTGATAGAAAAAGATTTGGAAATATTGAAGATGTTACTGACAAGGGTTATTACACAAACTCTTTCCATGTTGACGTAAGAGAAGAAATTTCTGCCTTTGAAAAATTTGATTTTGAATCAAAATTCCAAGACATGTCATCAGGTGGTTGTATTTCCTATGTAGAAATTCCAAATATGGCAAATAATTTAAAGGCTCTTGGAACAATTGTGGAATATATTTATGATCATATCCAATACGCAGAATTTAACACTAAATCTGATTATTGTGCAGAGTGTGGTTATGATGGTGAAATGTTTTTAGATGATAATAATGATTGGTATTGTCCACAATGTGGAAATAAAGACAGATCAAAACTAACAGTTGTAAGAAGAACCTGTGGATATTTGGGAGAAAATTTCTGGAATGAAGGAAGAACCAAAGAAATAAAAGCAAGAGTATTGCATATTTAAAATAATCTACGTTAATAAAGGCATAAATAAACACATAGCGTAAACAAACCGTCAAGCAGGAATATCTGACTTCAAAAATTGTTGATTTCTAAATTTTAAAATTCTAAAATCGCAAACTCGCTAACGCTCGAACAGTGCGATTTTTGACGAATTTTTAAATTTGAAATAAAATCAATTTTTTCCGTATGATATTCTTAGCTTGAAGGTTTGTATACTTATCAAAAGCATAAGTCTGCATTTGTATCCTCAGATTGTAGATAAAGTATGAATTTAAATAATATTTTATTTTGAAACAAAATCTCGTTTAGTACCATCTCGACTAGATAATTGTGCCTTGATTTGGCACAATTATCCCTAAAACTAAATGCGAAAGTATGAAGAAGTTTGCAAAGCAAACGTGTTTTAGTGTGAGCAAAGCGACTGCACGGAGAGATCTCATGAGATCTCTCGACTACGCTCGAGATGGGTAGAAGCATAATTTAATTATTAAATTATCAATAAATTTTTAAACTTACTTTGTCTACGCCTGAGTCTACATTAGTAGACTTTTTTTATGGAGGATTTATGAGATATGGGCAAATAAGAAAATATGATGTAGCAAATGGACCTGGGATTAGAACTTCGTTTTTTGTCACAGGCTGTCATGCAAATTGCAAAAATTGTTTTAACAAGGAATATATGAATCCAAATTTTGGAGATTTGTGGACAGAAAAACAAACTCAAGAAATAATTTCTTATTTAAAAAAAGATGAAATAGAAGGGCTTACAATACTTGGGGGAGAGCCTTTTGAATCTACAGAAGATTTGATTAAAATTGTAAAAAAAATTAGAGAAGAATCAGATAAATCAATTTGGATTTTTTCTGGATTTTTGTATGAAGTTTTGGTAAATATTGAAAATGCAAAAAAACTTTTATCAATGTGTGATGTCTTGGTTGATGGGCTTTTTGTAGAAGAACTTAAAGATTTAAGGTTGAAATTTAAGGGATCATCAAACCAAAGAACAATTGATATACAAAAATCTTTAGAAAATGAAAAAGTAATCCTTCTAGATGGGTATAATTAAAATAGAAATAAAATTAGGAGGATATATATGGAAATTAATAAAAAAAGAAGAGGGGTAGGAGGAATTGCTATAGCTATAATTGCAATTATTGCTCTTGCTATAATTGTTTTAATACCTTCTTATAATGGACTTGTAAAACAAAAAGAACAGCTTGATGAATCATATGCTCAGGTTCAAAATGTTGTACAAAGAAGGGCAGACTTAATTCCAAATCTTGTTAGCACTGTAAAAGGATATTCAAAACACGAAAAAGATACTTTGACAGAAGTTACTGAGGCAAGGGCAGGAATAAAAGATGCCAAAGGACCAAAAGAATTAGCTGAAGCTAACGAACAAATGTCCCAAGCAATTAGAAATATAAACGTAGTCGCAGAAGCTTATCCAGAATTAAAAGCTGACAAGCAATTTACTCAACTTATGGATGAACTTGCTGGAACAGAAAATAGAATTTCTGTTGAAAGAAAAAATTATAACGGTGAAGTTAAGGCTTATAATACAAAAGTTAAATCTTTCCCAACAAGTATTTTTGCATCAATGATGGGATTTGATAAGGCAGAATATTTTGAAGCTGATGCATCAGCCCAAGATGCACCAAAAGTAAATTTTGGAAGTTAGGTAATTTATGAGAAAAAGGAAGAATATAATAGTAACTATTTTATTTGCCTTTATTCTTCTTTTTCTACCTAATAAGTCTTTTGCAGAAAATTTACCAGAATCACCGAGAACTTACTATTATGATGAACTTAATTTAATTGACCAAGAAACTAAAGACCATTTGACAAAAGTAAACAAAGAACTTGAACAAAAAACTGGATCTCAAGTAATTTATGTTTCTCTTAAAGATATAGAAGATCAACCAATGCAAGTTGGAACGGATCTTTTAAACAAATGGAAAATTGGTGATAAGGAAAAAAATAATGGAGTTTTGATTTTGATTTCTCAAAGAAAGGGCCAAGATAAAAAAGATATTTCAATTATAACAGGCTATGGAATTGAGGGAAGATTAAATGATGGTAAGGTTGGAAGAATAATTGATGAATTTATGCTTGATTATATGAGACAAGGAGACTTTTCAAAAGGAATTAGGGAAGGCTTTAATGCTATAGTTTCAGAAATAGCAGAAGAATATCAAGTAGAATTAAATGGAGATTATGACAAATATTCTGAAAGACTAAAAGAAGACCAAGGCGAAGAAATAGATATAAGAACCTTAATATTTATATTTATAATATTTATAATTTTCTCTAGAATTTTTGCAGGCCGTGGTAATTATAGAGGCGGCGGTGGATTTTCTGGAGGATTTGGAGGATTCGGAGGCGGATCCTTTGGTGGATTTTCTGGTGGATCATCCGGCGGATTTTCTGGAGGAGGTTTTTCCGGTGGCGGAGGATCATCCGGTGGCGGCGGAGCTAGTCGTGGAATTTAATAAAAATTGGACCTTTTTAGGTCCTTTTTTGTTAATTATTTTTAGACAATAAAATTATCATTAATTAAATGATATAATAAAAAAAGGTGATTTTATGTATATAAAAACTTCTGTTAGAAAACTTATAGAATTTGTTATGAGAAGTGGGGATATTGATAATTCTTTTAGGGACAATAATAGGATGGTTCAAGGAATCAAGGCTCATCAAAAAATTCAAAAATCTTATGATAAAAATTATAAGGCTGAGTACTACTTAACAAATATTACTAAAATTGATGATATGGAATTTCATGTTGAGGGTAGAGCTGATGGTCTTTTGAAAAAAAAGGGTCAAATAATAATAGATGAGATCAAATCAACTACAAGAAATCTAGAAAAATTAGATGATTCAAATAAATTACACTGGGCTCAAGCTTTTTGCTATGGGTATTTTTATGGTGTAAAAAAAGATCTAAAAAAAATTACTATAAGACTAACCTATGTTTCACTTGATGATTATAAGACAAAAACTTTTGAAAAAGAAAAAAGCCTTGACGAGCTTTATGATTTTTATATAAATTTACTTAAAGAATATATTAATTTCTCAAAAATTTTATCTCTAAATCTCGAAAAAAGAAATAAAAGTGCAAAAGAATTGACCTTTCCTTATAGTGGCTATAGAAAGGGACAAAGAAAGATGTCAGTTGCGGTCTACAGGGCGATTTTGGATAAGAAAAAATTATTTGTTGATGCTCCAACTGGAACTGGAAAGACAATTTCTACTATTTTTCCTGCTGTAAAATCCTTGGGGGAAGGTCTTTCTGATAAAATTTTTTATTTAACTGCCAAAAATACTACTGCAAAAGAAGCCTTAAAATCTTTATATCTTTTAAAGGAAAAAAATTTATCAATTAAAGCAGTTTCTTTAACAAGCAAAGAAAAAATTTGCCTTAATGATGAAATTTCATGTAATCCTGATGATTGTCCTTTTGCTAGAGGTCACTTTGATAGGGTAAATGAGGGTTTAAAAGATATCTTGGAAAATGAAGATATAATGGACTATGATATAATAACTTCCTATTCAGAAAAGCATAGACTTTGTCCTCTTGAATTTGAGCTTGATCTTTCACTTTATTCTGATCTTATAATTTGTGATTATAATTATGTTTTTGATCCAAATGTTTATTTGAGAAGATTTTTTGATGAGAGTGTGGATGAATATATCTTTTTAATTGATGAGGCCCACAATATTTTGGAAAGATCAAGAAAAATGTTCTCCCATGAATTTGTGGATACAAGTTTTAAAAAGTTAAGAGAGGGCATGGATATCAAAAAGGATTTGAAAATCATAAAATCAATTGATTCTATCTTGGATGAATTTGAAAAGATGTACAAAAACTATGGCAAAAAATTATTCTATTATACTACTGATAATAATGATGATTTTGACAAAAAACTAATGGGCCTTTCAAAAAAATTAGAAAAAGTTTTGATAAAGGATAAAAAAAGAGATGATTATGATAAAATAGAAGATATGTTTTTTGAAATAAACCACCACCTTAAAATATCTGATAATTTTAGGGAGGGGTTTTATCAAACCTTGACCTATGATGAAAATTCCATGGAAAAAATATATGAAATTAAGTGTATTGATCCATCTCAGGTTTTGAGTGAAAAGTATAAACTTGCAAGGTCGACTGTATTTTTTTCTGCGACTCTTTCTCCAATGAATTTTTATATAAAAATGTTGGGGGCAGAGGACACCTTAAAAGTTCACTTGGATCTACCCTTTGACAAGAAAAATTTTGCCCTTTTGGCAAGTCCAATTTCTACACGATATAAGGACAGAAACAATAATTTGATGGATATAGCTGATTTAATTCATGAATTTATTAATGCAAAAAAAGGTAATTATTTTATATTTTTCCCTTCATTTTCATATCTTACAGATGTTTATGAATATTATAAAGAAAATTACAATGATGATATCTTGGTTCAAGAGAGGTCTATGTCTCCTATAGAAAGACACAAATTTTTACAAAATTTTACATATGAAAGCAAAAAAACAGCTTTTTTAGTCTTAGGAGGAATTTTTTCTGAAGGAGTAGACCTAAAAGGGGACAGACTCATTGGATCTATGGTTATTTCTGTAGGAATGCCTGGTGTAAGTGATGAGAGAAATCTAATAAAAACCCATTTTGACCAAATTTCTCACAATGGATTTGATTATTCTTATACCTATCCAGGTTTAAATAAAATTTTCCAAGCTGCAGGAAGGCTAATTAGGGGAGAAAAAGATAAGGGAATAATTTATTTGATTGATGATAGGTTTTTGTGGGATAAGTATAGGAGATTGTATCCAAGACATTGGTCAAATCTGATAGAAGTTAAAAATAAAAAAGAATTAAAAAATTTGGTTGAAAAATTTTGGAATGAGGAGAATAAATGAGACAAAAAGCAATAAAAGATGTAGAAATAATAGATATGTCCTATCCAAATATATCTATTGGAAAAATAAATGAAGAAAAAAATGTCCAATTTAAGGGGGGAGTTCTAGGACAAAAAGTAAGGGTGAAAATAACCAAAAACAGGGGAAATAATAAAAAAGGAAAATTTATGGAAGTTTTGGAAGAATCCAAAATAGAAAATGCCAAAGAATTTTGCCCTAATGCTGGAATTTGTGGGGGTTGTTCTTACCAAAAAATGGGATATGAAACCGAACTTTTACTTAAGCATAATATGATGCAAAAACTTTTAAAAAATCATCATATAGATGTAAAAGAACTTTCTATAGTAAGAAGTCCAAAAATAAAAGGATATAGAAACAAAATGGAATATACTTTTGGAGATTCTTATAAGGACGGTCCCTTAGTTTTGGGTCTTCATAGGCAAAATAGATTTTATGAAATTGTAGATACAGAAGGTTGTAATATTGTAGATAGTGATTTTGAATCGATAAGAAAACATGTACAAAATTATTTTAGAGAAAAAAATACAAGTTTTTACCACAAAAAAGCTCACACAGGACTTTTGCGTAATTTAATAATAAGAAAAGGCATGCATACAGGAGAATTAATGGTAATACTTGTAACAAGCTCTGACAAATCTTTTGATCCAATGAGAAGAGACCTTTTTGCTCACAATCTTTTAAATGCAAAAACAAAGGGCAGAATTGTTTCAATTTATCATGTAATAAATGATAGCCTAGCAGATGCTGTAAAAGTAGATTCAATGGAACTTTTATTTGGGAAAAAATATATAGAAGAAAAAATGAATGATTTAAAATTTCAAATTTCCCCATTTTCATTTTTCCAACCAAATGTATATACAGCAGAAAAAATCTATCAAAAAGCAATAGAATTAGCAAATGTAGATAAAAACAAAAACGTCCTAGACCTATACTCAGGAACAGGAACCATAACTCAATTATTTGCAAAATCAGCAAATAAGGCGATGGGAATAGAAATAGTAGAAGAAGCCGTAGAAAAAGCCTTCGACAATGCAAAAGAAAACCAGATAGAAAATATAGACTTTATAGCTGGAGATGTTTTAGAAAAAATTGATCTAGTAAAAGGGAAATACGATATAGTGGTTCTAGATCCACCAAGAGAAGGAATAAATCCAAAAGCAATCAAAAAAATAATGGACATAAATCCAAAAGAATTCGTCTACATTTCATGTAACCCAAAAACTCAAGTAAGAGATATAGAAATATTTATGGAAAAAGGATACAAAGTAGAAAAATACCAAACATTTGATCAATTTCCTAGGTCAAGGCATGTGGAGACGGTAGCACTTTTGTCCAAACTTGATGTCGATAAGCATATAAATATTGAAATTGAGCTGGATGAGCTTGATTTGACAAGTGCTGAAAGTAAGGCAACATATGCTCAAATCAAAGAATATGTTTGGAATAAATTTGAATTAAAAGTTTCGACATTATATATTGCACAGATAAAAAGGAAATGTGGAATAGAATTACGAGAACATTACAACAAGTCTAAAAAGGAGAAACAAATTATTCCACAGTGTACACCTGAAAAAGAAGAAGCTATCATGGATGCCTTGAGACACTTCAAAATGATTGAATAGAAAAGAATGACAGCATATGGCTTTCTGCATTTATGACATTCCTACTTGGTATTGGAACGGCGTTGTTGTATATCATTATGGTGTTCTGCTTATTTTGGGCGTTAGCTTCTTTTATTCAAGGAGAAGTCGGAATAGGTATTTTTGGCGTGGTTATTGGTTTCCTATTTAGTCCTTACGGACTTCCGATAGTAGGAGTAACTGTGATAGCGTTTATTGAATTGATAAATGATAAAATTAAAGCGGTTTGGATAAATTAGTATTTGTCAAGGAGGGAATATGGATTTTAGTAGGATGATTCCTGAATTATCAGTTTTTGATATTAATCTGACTAAAAAATTTTATAGTGAATTAGGATTTAAAATTGAATATGAACGTGTTGAAGATAAATTCGTTTTCATGTCTTTTCAAGAAAGTCAGTTTATGTTCGAACAAATTCATGATGATGGTTGGAATATAGGTGAGCTAGTATATCCTTTAGGAAGAGGAATAAATTTTTCAATAGCTGTCGATGATATTGAAGAACTGTATCAATTAGTGAATGATTTGAATATAGAATTATACAGAGAACTAACCAGAAACATATATCAAGTTAATGAAATAGAAGAAATGCAAATAGAGTTTTTAATTCAAGATCCCAATGGGTATTTGTTAAGATTTACAAATTAACAAATACCAGTTTGTCGAGCTAAATAAAACTGAATACCAAAGATACAAGACGATAGAAAGAAATAATTCTGTCGTCTTTTTAATTTTAAAGAAAGGAGATAAGTATGAAAAAATTATAGCAAATAAGATAAGAATCAAAAGAAATAAAAGATAAAATTGACCATACAGAAGAAAGGTTAAGGCAACTAAAAAATCAAGAAAAGAAGATATTGAAACAAGACATGGAGAAAAGAAGAAAAGAAAGAACTTGCATCGAGTATTGATTATCAAGTAGAATTATACTAAGAAGATTTGCACCAACTTAGTTGACACAACTAAGACAATATTTTTCCATTTGTGTAATGACCTATACGTTGAGAGAGGAGGTAAACTAAATTGATGAAAACACTTATTATGTTAGTCATTATCTGCTTAACAGCATCAATTATGATGGTAAATTTAATACTTATTATACCGAAATTTGGCTCGAAGCATTTCGGCGCACCTGATGATATCAAAGTTATGATGAGTAAGTTGCCAGATAAACCGATTTGGGTCAATATAATCGGCGGACTTATCATGATACTTGGATTGCTAGCCATTATAGCCGTTCTAGTCTGGGCAATTGTTGATACAGTAAAATTTAGTTTAACTTTTCAGCAAGCCTTTGTTAGATTTTTAATATTATTTGAAGGATATAAGCTTTTTGATATTATATTTTTTGATTACCTCATGCTTACCAAGTTAAAATTACCGACTAAAGTTTATCCACAGACGATTGGTGCCAAGGGATATGATAATTTTGGGTTTAATGCGAAAAGTCAGATTACAAAAGTTATAATATTCTTTTTCATGAGTCTAATTTTGGCATATTTACTGACCATTCTGGTTTAAATAGAAATTTACAATATTTAGAAAAAAGACGATTAGAAAAGTAAAAATCTAGTCGTCTTTTTTATTACAAGAAAGGAAATTAGTATGAAAAAATTAGAACAAATAAGACAAGAGTCAAAAGAAATAAAAGATAAAATTGATCATACAGAAGAAAGATTAAGGCAACTAAAAAATCAAGAAAAGAAGATATTAAAACAAGACATAGTGAAAAAAAGAAAAGAAAGAACTCATAGGCTAATAACAAGAGGAGCAATATTAGAAAGCCTTATAGAAAATGCAGAAGAACTAACAGATGAAGAAATAAAAATCTTATTAGAAGAAGCAACAAATACAAAAGAATTTAAAGAAACACTAAAAATAATGAGAGAAAATTAAGAAAAATAAAATAACCAAATCTCCCTTAGATTTCTAAGGGCGCAATTATACACCCTAAAGGGTGCTTGCGTCCTGCGGAGCCAAACCCTTGCAGCGACCAACAACCATTCGCTTTTTAAAAGTCTAGGGTAAATAAACTCGCTAAGGCTCGCCCTTGACTTTTAAAATTTGAAATGAACAAAACAATTAAGCCGACATACTGAAACAACAAAAATTAATTCAGTAGTCGGCTTTTTTAATTCTATCATTTCAAAACGCTCATTCACAAAGAGGATATAAAAATCTATTAAGCCTCCACCTAAAACAACAAAAAAAGAAAGGAAGTGATAAAAAATGGCAGACAGTTTTCATTTTTCAGTAAACATAATATCAAGAGGAAAAGGAAAAAGTGCAGTAGCAAGTGCAGCATATATAAGTGGAGAAAAAATAAAAAATGAATGGGACGGAGTAACCCATGACTATACAAAAAAACAAGGAGTAATTAGCAAAGAAATATTTTTGCCAGATCACGCACCAAAAGAATATAAAGACCGAAAAACCTTGTGGAACTCGGTAGAACTATTTGAGAAAAACTCTAATGCCCAACTTGCAAGAAACTTTATCATATCTTTACCAAAAGAATTAAGCATAGAAGAAAATAAAAAGATGATAGAAGAATATATTCAAAACAATTTTGTAAAAGAGGGAATGATAGTAGACCTAGCAATTCATGATGAAAGTAGAGATGGAAATCAAAACATTCACGCTCATATAATGACCATAGTAAGACCAATAAATGAAGATGGAACATGGGGGCAAAAAAGTAAAAAAGAATATATCCTAGATGAAAAAGGAGAAAAAGTATTAAACAAAAATGGAAAACCTAAGACAAGAAAAGTAGAACTAACAACCTGGAACGATAAGGGCAATGTAGAAAAATGGAGAGAAAATTTTTCTAATCTTTGTAACAAATATTTAGAAAGAGCAGGAGCAGAAAAAAGAGTAGACCATAGGAGTTTTAAAAGACAAGGTATAAAACAAATACCTACAATACATCTAGGAGCAAGTGCTAGTGCAATGGAAAGAAAAGGAATAAGAACTGAAAAAGGAGATATAAATCGTGAAATAAAAAAACAGAATGAACTATTAAAAAACATAGGCAATGAAATAAAGAAAATAACATCATGGCTAGCAGGTTTTAAAGATAAGCTAAAAGAATCATACAAGGAATATAAAGACCAAAGTAAAAAGCAAATCGAAAATGAATCAGGACTCTTTAACCTTTATGAATATTTAAGCTTCTATCAAGAAATGCAAGAAAATAATAGAGCTGAATTATCATTTTATGGGAAAAGAAACAAGGCAATCTATGATCTAAAAAGATATGCAAGTGGAATAAATTATCTAAGAGAAAATAAAATAAAAACCATATCAGACCTACAAGGGCATATAAATAACCTAAGAAGTAAAAACACTGAAATATATAAGACCATAAAAGAAAATAGTCAAAAGATAGAAGACCTTAATAAGTGCTTAGCCTATGCAAAGACTGTAAGAAAAACAAAAGCAACCTACCAAGAATATGAAAGCAAGAAAATATTCAAAGAAAACTTCTACAAGAATAATCAAAAGGAAATAGACCAACATATAAGAGCAAGAACCTTAATTGAAAAAATCAGTGGAAAGAAAAATTTAAGAGAAAAAGAATGGTTAGGAGAAATTAAAAGCTTAGAAGATGAAATCAGTAAATTAAATACAGAGTCAGAAAAGATAAGGGAAAGATACAAGGAAATAAATCATATTAAATATGCAGTAGAAGTAGTAAATGAAGAATATGGTATTGACCTATCAATAGAAATTGACAAGGCAATCAAGAGAGGAGAAAAAGAAAGTATCATAGAAAAGATAAAAGAATATAAGCAAGACAGTGATAAGTTTAATAAAAAAAGACAAATGACTAAAGACTATTACAAAAATCAAGAGAGATAAGACCTGGTAAAAATATCTTATCCAAGCTATAATATGACCAAGAAAATAAAGGCAGATCTAGGAGGTAATAGAAATGAATAAAAGGCAAGAGCTAATAGATGAACTCATAAAAGCAGATCAAGATGGAACATACAAAACATATAAAAGCACAGAAGAAATAAAATCAATGAACAATGAGGAAATACAGATTATATATTCCAACATGAAAAACTATCTATCAGACAAAAGAACACACATAAACTACTAAAGGTGGAAAAGCAAAATAAGAGCAGAAAAACAAGAAAAGGTACAAAGACCTAAGTAAGCTATAAAAACATCAAAAATAAGCATTCCACCACCAACAACAATAAAATAAAAACAATCAAAGGGAAGTATAGAAAAATTAAAGCCTATACTTCCCTTTTTTTAATTCAAACAAAGGAGATAAAGCATGATAAACGAAGAAATAAGCAAAGAAGCAGGTCAAGCAGCACAAACCATAATAACATACACAATAAAGGCAGCAAAAGTATCAATCAACTTAGACAAAGAAATAAGAAAAAAGATGAATGAAACTTTAGAAAAAGCAAATGGAAACCTAAAAAGTCTTATGGGCGATGAAATGAAAATAAAAGACCTCTACAAAAAAGGACAACTAGAAAATATAAGCATAGATCAAAGCGACCTCAAAGACTTAAAAAAAGAACTAAACAAACTTGGAGTAAACTTTTCAGTAATGAAAAACAAAGAAACTAAAAACTATGAAATATTCTTCCAAGCCAAAGACATAAAAGTAATGGAATATGCTTTTAAGCAAGTCATAGCCAAAGAAAATAAAAAAGAAAAAGAAAGTATCCTAAAACAAATAACGAAATACAAAGACCTATCCAAGAACAAGGATAAGACAAAAGAAAAAGTCAAAAGGAAAGTAAAAGAAAAAGTAAAACCAAACAAAAAAGATATGACCAGAGAAATCTAAGGGAGTAACGAAAAGTTACACCCTTAGATACCCAAAATAACAAGACTTCTGAAAAGCAGAAGTCCAGAATTCCGAAAATCGGAAATCAAGAATTTCGATTATCGAAATTCTTGAATACATCAATGTAGATAGGATATAAAATTGAATAAATGTAAAATTTATGATAAAATGACACTGATAATTGTTATCAACAGGAGATGAAAATGTTAAAAAAATTTTTTGAAAATGTAAAAAATCCTAAAAATAATTTCGGTGGTCGTTTCATGGTGAAAGGAATGAACGTTGGCCACGAAAAATTGGCGAAATGGGGCAGATCCTTTCTGCATATTAAAACCTCGGATGTAGTTTTAGATCTAGGATGTGGTGGTGGACGTAATGTTCAATACTTCTTAACAAAGGCTAAAAAAGTATATGGAATGGACTACTCTAAAACAAGTGTAGATATAGCAAGTTCAGTAAATAGCGAAGCTATAAGAGATGGCAGGTGTAAAATTATTGAAGCAGACGTGGCTAAGTTACCTTTTGAAGATGAATCCATAGATATAGTAACTGCCTTTGAAACCATTTATTTTTGGAAGAATATAGAAGTATCTTTTAGGGAAATTCATCGTGTACTAATTAAGGACGGTCAGTTTCTAATATGCAACGAAGGAGCATATAGAGAACATAAAAATATAAAAAAATGGGCGGATATGCTAGATTTTGAAGTTTATTCTCCCGAATATCTCACAGAAACATTGAATAAGATAGGATTTAAATGCGAATACCATCTGGACGAGGAAGATCATCTAGTATTTTTAGCTAGAAAATTATAAAAAAATTTGTGAATAATGAAAAATAAATTTTAAGGAGAAGTAGAGAAAAAATCTGCTTCTTTTTTTATTGCAAGGAGGATTAGAATGGCAATAAACAAAAGATATTATTGGATAAAATTAAAAGAAGAATTTTTCACAGACAAAAGGATAAAAAGATTAAGAAGAATATCGGGAGGAGATACCTACACGATAATCTATCTAAAACTTTTATTACTAAGTCTAAAAGATGAGGGCAAACTCTATTATGATGGAGTAGAAAGTGATTTTATAAAAGAGTTAGCACTAACCATAGATGAAACAGACGATGATGTAATGGTTACAGTTAATTATTTAATCAATCAAGGCTTACTAGAAGTTGTAACAGAAAATGATGAATACTATTTAACAGAAATACCAAACTTAATCGGATCAGAAACAGCATGGGCAGAGAAAAAAAGAAGATACAGACAAAATAAACAGAGGACATTGTCCTTAATGAGTCCAACACATGTCCGACAAGAGATAGAGATAGAGAAAGATATAGAGATAGATAAAGAGAGAGAGGGAGAGATAGAAACAGATAAAAAGTCCACCCCCATCTTTTATGGAGAATTCAAAAATGTAAGGCTAAGCAAAGAAGAATATAAAAATCTAAAAGAAAAACTAAACTCACACACAGAAATAATGATAAATAAACTATCAAGATACATGAAAAGCAGTGGAAAGACCTATCAAAACCACTATGCAACAATCTTAAATTGGTATGAAGGAGATAAAGATAAACTAACACAGAAAGGTTTAAATAAAAAAATGAACTATGATGTAGGAGAATCTTTATAGATAAAAAAGAGGTGGAAAGGTACTATTAAAGACTTTAAGTCTAAAAGGTATCAAAGTATGCCAGAGATAAAAAAATATAAATATGACACTTTAAAGGCGATTAGAAAATTAAAGAAAAGCCAGAAGACTTTTAGATGTAAATGTCAACCCCAAAATGGTCCACAGTTATTATCGGAAAGTGGTCCACATATAGTAAAAAATTGATCACATATCTCTTTCCCCTAGGGGAAAGGCATTTTACACAGTCTCTTACAAAAATTTAAAGACCATCATATTTTATTTAAAATTTATGACAGAATAATTTTTTTCGACTAGACGATAAAAAAAAAAGATGATATATTGATATTGATTATCAAATAGCACATAGAAAGAAGGTTAATATGAAACTTTATAAGAAATTATTTTCCTATATGCCTGAAAGAAAAATCCATGGAATACTTGCGGCGATGCTAGCTGTAGTTGGGAATTTGCTACAGTTCTATGCTTATTATTTAATTTGGATTTTGCTTAGAGATGTATTTTGTGGAGAAGATTTAATAAACCTTAAGATTTTCTCTATAAAAATTCTAGTCCTCTTTGCCAGCTGTAGTATCTTCTACTTTGGTGGAACATGGATGAGTCACTTAGCTGGATTTAGACTTGAAACTAGGCTTCGTGAAAAAGGACTTAGGCACCTACTTAGAGCTTCAAATACTTTTTTTGACACCCATAACTCTGGTGAGGTAAGAAAGATAATCGACAACAATGTGGAACAAACACACATGATTGTCGCCCACCTCATAACAGATCAAACTATGGCAGCTTTAACTCCTATACTCATGATAGCCTTGACCTTTGCAATTGACATCTATCTTGGAATATTTTTTGTAATCATCATTCTACTCAGTATGTACTTACTCTACAAAATGATAGGAGACCAATCATTTATGAAGAAGTACATGGAGAAGCTAGATGAAATGAATGCTGGGGCTGTGGAATATGTAAGAGGAATGCCGGTTGTGAAGATTTTTAACACGCCACTAATCGGTTTTACAAAACTTTACGACTCAATCATGGTCTATAAGGACATGGTCTACAAATATTCGATGTCCTGCAGGATTCCCTATGTCCTTTTCCAATGGCTTTTAAATATTTTTATAATCACGCCAGTCTTTCTAGCGATATTTATGGTTTCAAAAGGACAAGATCCTAATATCTGGTCAGCAAAAATTCTATTTTTCACTTTATTTATGGGATTATTTTTCGTAGATCTAATGAAGATTATGTATGTTTCCATGTATGTTTTTCAAGCTAACTCTGCTGTAGATAATCTTGAAAATCTGTTCACAGAGATGAAAGAAAAAGAAATAGTTTTTGGTACACAAAAAGATTTACAAAAGAAGAATATAATCTTTAAAAATGTTGATTTTTCATACGATGACAAGAATAAGATTTTACATAATTTTTCTTTAAATCTTGACGAGAACAAAGTATATGCTCTTGTAGGTAGCTCTGGATCTGGTAAGTCTACCATTGCTAAGTTAATCTCTGGACTATATCCTGTGGATTCTGGAGAAATTTTAATCGGCGACAGAAATATTTCTTCCTACGATGGAGAAAGCTTGATGAAAAATATCGGTATAGTTTTTCAAAATCCTAAACTATTCCAAGGAATTTCGATTTTTGAAAATGTAAAACTCGCAAATAAAGATGCAGATGATGAAGAGGTCTACAAAGCCTTAAAGCTTGCCCGCTGTGATGACTTTATAGATAAGTTCAAAGACAAGTACGATGCTATAATAGGTGCTGAAGGGATAAATCTATCTGGTGGCGAGAAACAGAGAATCTCCATTGCGAGAATATTTTTGAAAGATCCAAAGATAATTATCCTTGATGAAGCTTCTGCTGCTGCAGATCCAGAAAATGAATATGAATTACAGATTGCCTTTAAGGAACTCATAAAAGATAGGACGACAATTATGATTGCTCATAGGCTTTCTTCGATTCGTGGAGTGGACGAAATTCTACTGGTTGAAGATGGAAAAATTCTAGAGAGAGGAAGCCACGATGAACTTATGAAGGAAGACAGCAGGTATAAGAAGTTTATCGAAATGTACAATGAAGCAAATGAATGGAGGGTTGATCTATGAAAAACTATTTAAAAGATAGATTTGCACTTACGGACAAAGGTGCAGAAGGAACCATCGTTGCGATTAAATATTCTACCTTAAAGAATCTGTCCTACATGCTTCCTATGTTTCTTCTTATGTATGTCATGCAAGGTCTCTTGGGTCTAGGCAAGTTTAATCTCAAGATTTCGGTGGTTTTATATATAGTAATTGCTCTTATAATGATTTTCGTAATAAATAAAGATTACATTACAACCTATAATGAAACCTATAAAGAATCTGCAAATTTAAGGATTGAACTTTCTGAAATAATAAAAGATCTTCCCCTTAGTTTCTATTCAAAAAGAGATTTAACTGATTTTTCTCAAACGATTATGAAGGATGTAGAGGCAATGGAGCATGGTCTTTCTCATGCAGTTTCAGGTTTTTATGGCTTTATAATAAACCTAGTTATTATTTCCATTTTGTTGCTAATTGGAAATGTAAAGCTTGGTCTTGCAGTTATAGCTCCAATTTATATTTCTGCTATTTTGAATTTGACTTCCACCAAAATCCAAAAGAAGGCGACGGCGACCTACTACAAAGAACAGAGAAAGTCTTCGAAGATGTTCCAAGAACTAATAGATCTATCCACTGAAATCAAATCCTACAATTTGACTGAAGAAAAGGAAAAAAGTGGCATTGACTTTGTTAGGTCCTTAGAAAAGAAACACATTAAGTCAGAACTGGGACAAGTTATCCCCATTGTTTCTGCAACAGTTGTGGCAAACTTATCCCTAGCCCTTGCAATATATGTTGGATTAAATAGCTTGATAAATGGAGAAATAAATATCTTGTATTTTGCAGGCTACCTATTTGCTTCAGCAAGATTAATTGATGGAGTTGCTGCCTTTAACCAATTTTATGGAGAGTTAATGTACATGGATTCTCCAATAGAAAAGATAAAGGCACTTAGATCAGAAGAAATCCAACCGGGAAGAGAAACAGAATTTAAATCATTTGATATAGAAGGAAAAAATGTAGAATTTTCTTATCTCGATGACAAAAAAGTCATAGATAATATTTCATTCAAGGCTTTGCAGGGAAAAACTACTGCTCTTGTTGGTCCATCTGGTTGCGGGAAGTCCACTCTAATAAAATTGGTGGCAAGGCTCTATGATTATGACAGAGGAGAAATCTCAATAGATGAAAAAGAGATAAATAAGGCGAGGACAGAAGATTTATTTAAACATATTTCCATGGTGTTCCAAGATGTAATTCTATTTAACGGTTCTGTAATGGAAAATATAAGGCTCGGTAGACCTACTGCAAGTGATAAAGAAGTGCTAGAAGCTGCAAAGCTCGCTAGCTGTGACGAATTTGTAAAGAAACTTGAGAATGGATACGATACGGAGATAGGCGAAAATGGATCTAACTTATCTGGAGGAGAGAGACAGAGAATATCCATAGCAAGAGCCTTTTTAAAGGATGCAGAAATAATCCTACTAGATGAAATTGCGGCATCACTTGATGTGGAAAATGAAAAATATATCCAAGAATCTCTAAATAAATTAATTAAAAATAAGACGGTGATGATAGTTTCCCATAGGATGAAATCAATAAGAAATGTAGATCAAATCATAGTTATGAAAGATGGAAAGATAGAAGATTTTGGAAAACATGATGAACTTTTAAAAAGTAGCAAAACCTACCAAAAGATGATTGAATCATCTAAAAAATCTGAAGAATTTATATATTAAGGAGGAAAAAATGAATAAATTTGGAATTCGAGATTTAATAAATGCAGGAGTATTTTCACTATTAATTGTAATGACAACCTGGTGTGGAGGTATGATAGGTTTTATACCTGTCCTTATGCCACTAGTTCCATTTGCTTGCGGTTTAGTTTCAGGACCAGTATTTATGCTTTATTCAACAAAGATAGATAAATTTGGAATGGTCTTAATCATGGGAATAGTATTTGGACTTACATTTTCAATGTCAGGTCATGGAACGATAGTTTTTCCTGGAATAGTTGCCTTATCCTTAATTTGTGAGATGATATTAAAAAAGGGAGGCTATAAATCAATAAAAACTGCAAGACTAACCTATACAGTCTTTATGATGTTTGCAGCTGTAAATTTAATACCAATTTATTTTGCTAGAGATGCCTATTTACAATCCTTAATCGACAGAAATTATGGGGCTGAATATGCAGAAAAATTACTATCTGTTATGCCAAACTGGTCCTTTATACCTATAGTCCTACTTGGTATGTTAGGTGGATATATAGGATGTACCATTGGAATTAAAATCTTAAATAAACATTTTAAAAAAGCGGGAATGGCTTAATGAAAATTGATTTTAGGACAAAATTATTTTTGACAATCATCATAGGATTATCTGCCACAGAAGGCTCCATCGGTATGAATTATAAATACCTTGGAATTTTGTTAGCTATATTTCCATACCTACTTGCAATCCTAGATAAAAAATGGTCCCTTATTGGTAAGGGACTTTTTTATACTGGGATAGCGGTAGTAGGACAGATAGTAGCATCCAAGTATCCAAATTCTTATTTAGGGATGGTTTTTAATCTCTACTGCGGAATAATACTTAAAATACTTCCCGGAGTGATGATGGGTTACTACACTGTGACAACTACTAAGATGAGCGATCTCGTCTATTCACTAAAGAAAATCAAATTTCCAGACTATATAATCATACCAATTTCTGTAATGTTTAGATTTTTCTATTCTATAAAAGAAGATTACAAAATCATCGGAGAAGCTATGTACATGCATGGACTTACGATGAAAAACTTCTTTAAAAATCCGGCGAAGATACTGGAATATAGATTTGTGCCATTACTTATGATTGTATCTCAAACAGCGGACAATGTTGCGATATCTGCCATGACAAGAGGCATGAAAATGAATAAAGAGAGGTCTTCCATATCATGTGCAAGGCTTAAAACGGCGGACTATGTCCTACTTAGTTTCGGAATTTATATAATAATATTATTTATAAGGATAAAAATATGCTAGAATTTAAGAATTTTTCTCTTTCATTCAAAGAAGATGAGGGAGAAAATAGAATACTTGAAGATATAAATTTAAAATTTGAAAAGGGATCTATAAATGTCATCACAGGCAGATCTGGATGTGGTAAATCATCTCTAATCAAGACTATAAATGGAATTATACCAGAAGTTGATATGGCAAAGATGGAAGGGGATCTTTTATTTGATGGAGAAAGTATTTTGAAGTTGGATATAACCGACAGATCAAAATTCATCTCAACAGTCTTTCAAAATCCAAAAAATCAATTCTACGCCATTAATTCCCTAGATGAAATCGCATTTGCCCTAGAAAACAGGAATGTTTCTAGGGATAAAATTTATGAAAAGATAGAATATTTTTCAAAACTACTAAATAGTCAGGATCTTTTAGGCAATGATTTATTCAAACTATCAGGAGGGCAGAAACAGCTAATAGCCATAAATTCTGTGGCGGTTATGGACAATGAAATATATATTTTCGACGAACCATCCGCATCCTTAGACAGAGAATCCATA
Source organism: uncultured Anaerococcus sp. (assembly GCA_900550345.1). GTDB lineage: Bacteria > Bacillota > Clostridia > Tissierellales > Peptoniphilaceae > Anaerococcus. The sequence continues at coordinate 24,892 of URRX01000001.1, forward strand.
GAAAAATTGACCCACTGCCTAGAGGTTTTAAAATCCTTGGGCAAGATAATAATCATCGCTGAGCATAGACTCTACTATTTAAAAGAAATAATGGACAGACTACTTGTAATTGAAAATCGGAAAATTTTATCCTATAGTAAAGATAGAATCTCAGAAGAAATACTTGAAAAGCACAGACTTAGAACCCTTAAAGACATAGAAAAAGAAGAACTTATAAGTAAAAGCTACGAAGTGAAGAACCTATTCGACCACAGTTTCGATGAAGAAAAATCACTTGTATGTAGAGATTTTTCCTGCCAATATGAAAAAAATCCCAAGCTATTTGATTTTTCAATGAGCTTTGATCCGGGAATATATTTCATAATAGGAGCAAATGGAATTGGTAAATCTTCATTTATAAGAAATCTTTGCGGTCTTAATAAGAAGCAAAAGGGCGAAGTATTTTACAAAAATAGAAGAATAAAAAACCATGGAGACTATATTTCTCTAGTGATGCAGGATGTCAATTATCAGCTATTTACAGAATCCGTTTTAACGGAGATGAAAATAGTAACAGATGACGAAAAAAAGATTGAAGAAATATTAAAGAAACTAGAGCTCTGGGATAGGAGAGAAAGCCACCCACAGAAGTTATCTGGAGGAGAAAAACAAAGACTCGCTCTGGGACTAGCAATGGCAAGTCCAAAGGAAATCGTGGTGCTTGACGAACCTACATCTGGACTGTGTTTTGAAAATATGAAAAGACTAATTGGAATATTAAAAGGGATGAAAGATGAAGGAAAGACAATAATCGTCATAAGCCATGACTATGAATTTATAAAAAATTCGAAAGAAAATATAGTGGAGTTTGTATGAAAGAGAATAGACTTAAATCTTGGGGGTTCGAAGAATTTCCCACAGAGGATCCTAGAATTATAAATTATATAGGCTTAGAAAGCCCTGAAAATAAGATGACCTCTTACGAAATATTTCCGGGGGTCTTTGTACTCTACATCAGTCTAAAGAAGAAATACAACGCCCATAACTCTTCTACGGAGGGAAATAGAGGCTATAGGATAGGATACTGCTATGAAGGCAATCATTTCACTTACATAAACAATAGCAAAGTTCTCATAACTACAAATGAAATATTCGTAGGAAGATCAATACCAAATTCAAAATTTTCTTCCACAACAAGTCATCGAACCACGGCATTTAACATAGTAATAGCAGATAAAATCTTGGATAAAAATTCCCCCTACTTTCCATACATTGGAGAATTTATATATAAATTTAAAAATGTAAAAGACATGGGATGTGCCATTAAAAACGAAGATTTGGTAAAACTTGCAAATGAATTAATTCAAGCACTTAAAGAAAGGGATATGCTATTTATAAAATTAAAATCCTTGGAACTCATATATAGAATAGGAAAAGTTGGCATAAATCCAAGTAAGACCAATTATTTCACGCCCGGAGGGGATAAACTAATGGAAGAAGTAGAGAAATATATGAAAGAAAACCTGGATAAAAATCTAAACTTAGATCATCTAGCGAAAAAATTTAAAATATCAAAATCTACTCTAAACACAAAGTTCACAAGATCCTTCCAATACACACCGATGAAGTATATCCAAAGGTTAAAACTAATATATTCAGAAGATTTGCTTATAAACACAGATAAATCCATACTAGAAATAAGCAATGATCTAAACTTTCAGAATCCATCTAACTTCAACAGAGCATTCAAAGATTTCACAGGACTTAGTCCTAGCCAATATAGAAAACAAAACGAACCTGAATAATAAAATTTAGGTTCGTTTTAGATTTTTCATAACAGAATCCAAAAAATCTCATCTATTTTTTATTTCTAAATATAAAATGGTATAAAGAAGATAAAGATAAATTAAGACATCAAGGAGGAAATAAAAAAATGAACTATGATGTAGGAGAATCTTTATAGGTAAAAAGAGGTGGAAAGGCATTATTAAAGACTTTAAGTCTAAAAAGGTATAAAAGTATGCCAGAGATAAAAAAATATAAATATGATACTTAAAAGGCGATTAGAAAATTAAAGAAATGCTAGAAGACTTTTAGATGACAGTTACCAAGAGGGTCTAATTTTCACTGCTACTCATGCAGTGGGAATTGGACCTTTTTACATAAGCAAATTCTATTTCAAAATTGGTTACCAAGAAATACTTCTTTTCACTGTTAAGTATAAGAGAGTAATTTATAGAATCTTGTTTCGTCAAGATAAATATTTTCTGAGGATCAAATTTTAAAAAGATTAATAGCTCTCGATAAATTTTGAACCTTAACAATTGAATAGACCAAGACAAGACGTTAATTATTTTTGGAGCGTAATAACCTATCCGTCAAGATCTTTCTGCTGAATAATTCGGCATAATAAGTACTGCTAAGCTAAAAGCAAGGGGAGAAGAAAGAGAGCGATAAGTAAGAGTTTGAATATAGGGAGGGATACCCTATCCGCTATGAAGAAAATGAGGATAATGATACTTCTAAGGTTGAAGCCGGCTCATCCGGAATAGAGGCGGAGGTGAGATTCCTATGTTGCTAATCCAAAGCACTTGTCAATGTCGTAAAACTTAATTAAACAAATAATTATTAGATATAAAACTTTAGAGAGAGGAGGTATATATTGGACAATGACTGGAATGGATTGGCTGATTTAATAGCAAATCTGATTGCAAAATATGCTGGTGCTTTAGATTTAGATAATCTGCCCGATCCAACGCCAGCAAAAAATCAAGAGATGAAAAATAGTTTTGACAAGGCAAAAACACAAATTGAGACGGACTAATAAAAGTGTTATAATATACTTGAAATGATAGTCCAAACTTAAATTAAAAAATCAAAGTTTATATATGATATAGAAAAGTTATATTGAGGTTAATGCTATGTCAAAAGAAAAAATAAAAGTATACCTCTATACACGAGTATCTACGTCAATACAGATAGAAGGGTATTCGTTAGAGGCACAAAAATCACGAATGAAAGCTTTTGCTATTTACAACGATTATGAAATTGTTGGAGAGTATGAAGATGCCGGAAAGTCTGGCAAGTCTATTGAAGGTAGAATACAGTTCAATCGAATGATGGAAGATATAAAATCTGGAAAAGATGGAGTATCTTTTGTTCTTGTGTTTAAGTTATCAAGATTTGCAAGAAATGCCGCTGATGTTCTTTCTACACTTCAGATAATGCAGGATTATGGAGTTAATCTTATCTGCGTTGAAGATGGCATTGATTCATCTAAAGATGCTGGGAAACTAATGATTTCTGTTTTATCAGCTGTGGCTGAAATAGAAAGAGAAAACATCCGTATTCAAACAATGGAAGGTCGCATTCAAAAAGCAAGGGAAGGAAAATGGAATGGTGGCTTTGCTCCGTATGGATATAAACTTGAAGATGGCAAGCTGTTTATAAATGAAGAAGAGGCAGTTGCAATAAGAACGATCTTCGACCAGTATGTAAATACTACGATAGGCGCCAATGGGCTATCTAAATACTTAGAGAATCATGGAATTAGAAAAATCTCAAGACAGAATGGTAAGAATCCTTTGTTTGATGCAGGTCTTATAAGAAAGATATTAAAGAATCCTGTATATAATGGGAAAATAGCATTTGGAAGAAGAACTTTAGAAAAAGTTCATGGTACAAGAAATGAATATAAGCAGGTTGAACAAGATGAGTATCTAATATCTGAAGGGATACATGAAGCTATAGTTTCCGATGAAGTTTGGCAAGCTGCTCAGGTTAAGCTAAAATCTCAAGCAAAGAAATATGAGCATGTGAATAAAGGAAAAGATACACGCACACACTTGCTTTCTGGAATTGTAAAATGCCCGATATGTGGAGTGGGAATGTTTGGAAACAAGTGTACCAAGAAAAAGAAAGATGGCACAAAATATAAAGATTTTTATTACTATGGTTGTAAACATAGGCAGATGATAAGAGGTCATAAGTGTACTTTCCGTAAGCAAATTAGAGAAGAATTGTTAGATGATGCTGTTGCAGAGGTGATTGTAAAGATAGTAAGTAATCCGAAATTTGCTTCTATGATGCAAGAAAAAATCAACATGAAGGTGGATACCTCTGAAATAGAAAAAGAAATAGATAATTACCAAAAGGAATTGAGGAAGAGTCATTCTACAAAGTTTAAGCTAATTGAGGAAATAGATAATTTAGATGTTGAAGATAAGCATTATAAGAGAAGAAAACAGGATTTAGACGATAGACTTTATCGCATGTATGACAAAATAGATGAATTAGAATCATCACTAATTGATGCGAAAGCAAAGAAACAGACTATTGAAGCTGAAAAACTCACAGGAGATAACATATATAAGGTTCTGATCTATTTTGATAAACTCTATAAAGTCATGAATGATGTAGAGCGTAGGCAGTTAATTACAGCTTTGATTTCTGAAATTCAAGTTTATGAAGAAAAACAACCTAACGGACAATGGCTAAAATCAATTACTTTCAAGCTCCCAATTATAGACGACGACTTGAATATAAGTTTGGACAATGATGAACAAGTTGAAACTATAGCGTTGATACAAAAGATGTAAACTTAGAAATCCTGCATTTTAAGCAGTTTTATAAGCATTTTGTCTTCGATAAAGATGAAGAAGGATACGTCAAAAAGACCCAAAAAAACTACATGGACGTAAGAGTAGTTTTGCAACTGGTATGAGGAGACACAAAGAAAAATATAATAAGATAAAACCCATTTTATACTTTCTACAAGAGTAGCTTAAAAGGCTGCTCTTTTTTTCTAAGAAGTGAGTGTATATAAATTTTAAATATAACTAATAATACAAAATCTGATCTCTGAAATCAGAAGTCCAGACTTCCGAAAATCGGAATTTAAGAACTCCGAATAACAGATTTCTAGAAATCCGAAAATCGGAGAGTAACTATAATAATATTAGTAATATTGAGTTAAGAAAGAATAATTTTAGAAAGGGAGTAAGGATTCGTTACATCCTTTTTCAAAAAATGGAAAACTCATAAGTAACTTTACATATTCGCTTTTATAACATATAATAAAAGCGTAAACGAGAGGAGGCGGACTATGAATACACTTAAAGAATATATCCAAGAAAATTTAGTAATCACCAACAAAGAAGCAGAAGAACTTGGATATACTAGGCATAATCTATCAGAATTAACAAAAATCGGACAATTAGAAAGATTAAGACCAGGTCTATATCAATTAAAAGGAAAAGTAATAGACGATTTTGTTTTAATATCATCAAATAGTAATCGAATTATATTTTCACATCAAACAGCCCTCTATCTCCACGACCTATCAGATAGAACTCCAAATGTATTTCATATATCTGTGCCCCAAGGCTATAATGCAAGCCATATCAAAAAAAGATATGAGGATCTACAAGTTCACTATGTAAAAAAAGACTTATACGAACTAGGAAAGACAGAAATAAAATCACCGCAAGGCAACCTTATTCCAGTTTACGATATAGATCGAACAATTTGCGATATCATAATCGACAGAGAAAAAATAGATAAGCAAATTTTTACAGAAGCCATAAAAAGATACTTTAAATCAGAAAATAAAAATCTAAGACGACTCATAAAATACAGTAAATTATTTAAAATAGAAAATGAAATTAGAAAATACATGGAGGTATTATCGTGATTAATATCGAGAGTATAAAGGGCAAGATAAGAAGTCTGGCAGAGAAGAAAAATACGTTCTTAAAAGCCTTTCTGTATAACATATTTGGGCTTTTTATTTTTGGTGTTTCTTATTTTTTGAAATATGATATAAATAAGACTCATACAAAAGAAATATTATTAATATTATTTCTATGTGAGGTTTGTTATTGGTTAACGGTTGTAATTGGATTATTGGTTATTAAGAAGTTAAAAGTTAAAAAATAAATTTTGGCACCTATTTTACAAAATGATAGGTGCTTTTTTGATTTCAGGAAATCAATGATGGGATATTGGCTAATATAATATGAAGTTGTAGAAGAAATATAGCAACGACACGAATGAGAGACTTTTACGCCCTATACACCCTCTACAAACTAAAAAAAGATGAGATAAACTATGAAACTTTAAAAAAAGCAATAGAAAGAGCCTAAAAGAAAAGAGGAAGTCAGGAGATAATGAAAGACTATGAGGAAATAATCGAGGACATAAAAGAAGATTCATACCTAAGATCCTTGTGGGAAGTATATCTTAGTGAAAATAAGTACATTGGAGATCTGAAGTTTGATAAAGTTGTTGATGTAGTTATAATTTTATCAAATAGAATTAACGAGATGTAATTTAACAGACACTGTCTGGCAAATTATAGATAGGAGAAAAGATTTAGAATATTTAAAACAAGGAGATACTGTGAAATTTTGGGAAAAGTAAAACAATAATTGAGAACCTTATAAATACATAGGAATGTTCATATTTTGTCTTCTAAGCTCTTAAAAGCAAAAGAACAAGTAAAAAAAGTCAAGAAAAGATAAAAAGTCCATATTAGGGCAAATAAAAAGCTTTAAGACGGATGATAAAGCTAAGTCAAGTAAGATAGACCATAGCAAAGGTGAAGAGTGGTAAATATCGGCAGCCTTCGGACTGTCTTTATTTTTTATTTGATTTAACGCAGTGAACCGTACAATTGAAAGGAATCTGTGTTATATGCTATAATTAGGTAGTTAATCTATACATATAGAAAGGTAAAATATAGAATTGGAGAATGATATGGGATTTTCATATAATAAATTATGGAAGTTATTAATAGATAAAAATATGAAAAAAACAGACTTACAATGTGCAATAGCAACAACTCCTAAGACAATAGCCAAGATGGGAAGAGATGAAAATGTAAGTTTGGAAACATTAGGAAAGATTTGTGAGTATTTTCAATGTGATATTGGAGATATTATTGAATATAAAAATGGAGTTAAGATAAATGATAAATAATACTCTTACCTATATTTCTTTATTTTCATCAGCAGGAGTTGGTTGCTATGGATATAAACAAGAGGTGTTTCAAGGGGAGGTGATAATTTGATAGTAAGTCAAAATTCAAAAGATGTAATTAAGATATTTCAAAATATAAAAGATATACCTATAAGTACAAATTTAGATGACGGGAATTTAAATATTTTTATGTGTCCAATAAATGCTAGGAAATTTGATTATAATCAAATTTCCTTAGTATTAGTAGATTCTGTAATTGATTATGCTATATCCAAGAAAAATATAACAAAATATCAAAATAAGCCTGGAAGATTATCACAAATTGCACGTAAAAAGTTTAAAGAATACTTGAATAATACAGGTGAATTAGGTGAATTGCTTTTATATTGTTTTTTAGAGGGTCATTTAAATGCCCCTAAAATTTTAACAAAAATGGAGATGAAAACATCTAACAAAATGTATGTCAATGGATCAGATGGAGTGCATCTTTTGAGTAATTGTGACGGAACATATAAACTTATATTTGGGGAATCTAAGTTATATAAAAATATATCAGATGCTTTATATGAAGCATTTAAATCTATAAATGATTTTATTAATGAGATAAATACTAGTGGAGAAAATAAAAGTGGTATAAATTATGAAAAAGATTTAATATCATCAAATATTGATAATTTTGAGTTGAGTGATGAGGATAAGGCTATATTAGAATTTATAATATATCCATCTAAAAATGAGAAAAAATTGCACATAGACGATGCTTTTTCTATTTTTATTGGTTATGAAATAGATATATCAGAAGAGAC
>URRX01000002.1 GCA_900550345.1 uncultured Anaerococcus sp.
AATATGCAAAAACACCGGTTGAGGATAGAGAGGAAGAAAAGAAGTTTTATTTGAGGCATAGGTGGATGACAACTCTGGGTGGTTTTCCAAAAGGGCTTAGGATTAATATAGTCACTGGCACCGCAGATGTAGAGCAGATGATCCCATTGGTTAGATATAAAAATCAATTTACCAAAAAAGAAATAGAAGAAATCAAAGAAAAGTTTAATACTGATTTAGCTGATTTTGAAATGATTGAGGTGGAAGAATGACGCTAAAACCAACTAAAGATGTTAAAGAGTATGAAAAGTACGGATTTAAAAAATGTAAGGGTAGTTACGGTAGGAATGGTTGTTATTATTTATGTGTAGCTAAAGGCTGCAAAATGATTTTTCTGAGTAAAGAAATGATTGATATTATAGATTGGTCTGATAGCGACCCAAGAATACACAAAAGACCGAATTGTAGATATAGCGATACAAGGACAGCTTTAGATATTGTTACAAGTCTTGCAATCAATGGAATGATTATGACAGAATATCCGATTATAGAATGGGAGAAAAAAATATGAAATATAAAGTAACAGCACATTTAGATTTTACGGAAGATGTTTTAGAGTTAGACAATGATTTAACTGAAGAAGAAGTTAATGAAGAATTATACGAATATGTAATGAGTTTCTTTGATTGGGGATATAGTGAGGTGGAAGAATGATACCTAAATTTAGAGCATATTTTAATAAATACAAAAGAATGATTTATAGCATTGGAGTTGTGAATGAAAACACCATTTTAGTTGATTTTAATGGAGATGGAAATTTAGAAACTATATTTCTTACAAATGATATAAGTTTAATGCAATCCACAGGTTTGAAAGACAAAAATGGTAATGAGATATACGAAGGTGATATATGTGCTTACTATTATGGAGATATTGCTGAATATTGCGAAGTCAAGTGGAGCGACAAATATTGTACCTGGATGATAGAAGGTAATTTTGATATAGAGTTTTTAAGGGATTTTGCAAAACATAGTGTATTTGAAGTAATAGGAAATATATACGAAAACTCGGAGTTATTAGAAGAGGTGGAAGAATGAAAACTAATGAATTTATTAAAAGAGTTGAAGAGTTGGGATATGACATCAAATTGCGTAATGATTATATACAAATTATCCGTGATGAATTTGTAGCGGTTGTAGTTTATATAAATGTGATGTATTCTATAACTTTTCATCAAATTATAAAAAATTCGTGGAATAATGGAGACAAACTCTTTGACCTTATTGTTGAATATGCAAAAACACCAGTAGATGAAAGGGAAGAAGAGAAGAAGTTTTATTTGAGACATAGGTGGTTTAAACCAAGTCCACTCATTAAAAATTATTTAAATTATTGGATAGGAAATGAAGAATATTGGCTAGATTATAAGAATGAATCAGAAGATGTAAAAACGCAATTTACCCTTAAAGAAGTTGACGAAATCAAAGAAAAGTTTAATACTGATTTAGCTGATTTTGAAATGATTGAGGTGGAAGAATGAAAACAAATATTAAAATTGTATTTAAAGATAATACGGAGTGGGTGTTTGATGCAAATGGTTTTGATTTTGAAGAAGATGGATTTTGTCGTTTAGATTTCGTTGATGAAGAAGATAGAGGTAGCTTAGTTGGTTATGTATCAATGTCTGAAATTAAATATTTAAGATTTGTGAAGGTGGAAGAATGAGTGGAGGTTCTTTAAGTTATATTTGCTACAGCATTGAAAATAATTTAATTGGGGAAATGCAAGATGAAATTATGAATGAGTTTGTAAAAGATTTTGCCAAACTAACTCATGATTTGGAATGGTGGTTGTCGGCTGATTATGGAGAAGAAAAATATAGAAAAACTTTAAAAGAATTTAAAGAGAAATGGTTTAAAAACTATGATCAAAGAGAGAAGGAAGCTATTTTAAAAATTAAAGAAAGAGCAATTAAGGAAATTGAAGAATTATGAGTTTAGAGATTTTGGAGAATTTGATTAATGAAAAGTGATAAGGAAAAGTTGTTTGATATGTTTGATGTTTTTGAAAATGCTATAAAAGGTGTTGAGGATATAGGGGAATATGAAGATTATGATTTAGATCAAAATATTGAGGAAATTTATAATAAATTAGAGGATTTAAGTATTGATGTATGGGAATTAATTTGTGAGAGAGGTTGGAGTGATGACTAATCTCCAAAGTTTTAGGTCTTTGCAGGCCAATGGTTTTGGTAAAAATTTTGAGAAGTTGATTGATTTGGCTTGTAAGTATTATAGAGCTGAGGGCAAGGCTGATATTTCTAAGATTGATGAATCTTTCAGGGTTATTAGGCTTAAAAAGGCTGGTCGATTTGAAGGGCAGTTTACTAAGAATGCTAATCCGGACTTTGAGGGGACTCTTGATGGTGGCAGGTCTATTTGTTTTGAGGCAAAGTACACTAGAACAGACAGAATGAAACAAAGTGTAGTTTCGGATAAGCAAGCTGAGGTTTTGGAGATTAAAAGTAAGCTAGGTGGTCTTGCTGGTGTTTGTGTTGGTATTAAGGACAGGTATTTTTTTATCCCTTGGAATATTTGGGCAAATATGAAAGAAATATTTGGTAGAAAGTATGTTAAGGCTGATGATCTATCCCGATATGAGGTTATTTTTAGGCAAGGGGTCAGATTTTTGGATTATAAGTATGAGTAAGTTTTTAAATATTAATGATTGTTCTTTATTTTTGGAGATTGTTATTTATGTTTTGAAAAATAAGTTTGATTTTTCTGACATGGATATTGATAAGTTTATTTCTGAAATCGAAATGAAAATTGATGATAATTTTGAGGAGGTTTTTAATGATTAAGTACAAGGCACCTTACATATTAAGTAAGAAAGATGGAGATATTGGATATGATGTAAGAGCGATTGAAGACAGAATATTAGAGCCAATGGAAACGGCTACTATTTCTACTGGTGTTTTCTTGGAGTTAGATGATGGTTTTTATGCTGATTTAAGGGCAAGGTCTGGTAATTCAAGTAGGGGGTTAATTTGTAATCTTGGTCTTATTGATACTTCTTATAGGGGAGAGATTAAGGCTTCTATGACTAATTTAACTAGTAATGATTATGAGATTAGAAAAGGCGATAGGATTGGCCAACTGGTTTTCAGGAATGAAAGTATGGTTGATTTGGAGAAAGTTTTGGAGATTGATTGTAGTACTGATAGAGGTGTCAAGGGTTTTGGATCTTCTGGTAGGTAGTTATGAGAATTAGAAAAAATATTTACACAAAAAAAGATGTAGATATTATTAGAAAAACTGAATTTCTAGAAGGTAAAAATTTGGGATTGGATATTGCTTTACAGAAGTTAATTTTAATTCCTATGTTATTTCTTCGTGATAAGGAAGGTTATGGAACAAAAAGACTTGAAAACTTTATTGATTATTTTAAGTTTACTATGGACTGTCTAGATGATGATAGTGTTACTCTTAAAGAAATTGCGGATACTTTGGAGAGTGAAACGGGGATTTCTTTTAAGGGGATTTTAGATAAAAAATAGATATTTATTAAATTAGAGGAGAAATGATGAATTATAGAAAGGTTAGGGAAAATAGAAAGCGTAGGGAAAATATTGAGATCATAAAAATTAGGCTTTCAAATTATGGTAAAAATATTAAATTGATTGATGAAATTAAGTCTGAAGTTAGGGAAAAAAGAGACAGACTTGATATGCTCCGTTGTGGGTGGTCAGACTCTGATCCTATTAATGGTGGTGGGACAAACCAAGAGGAAAAAATAACTTATATTCTTGATGAAATTAAATTTTTAGAAGATGAGATAAAAGAAATTCGATATGGTGATGAGGAAATCTCTAATTCTATTGCTAAGCTTAATGATAAAATGTTGAAATCTATTGTTTTTAGGCTTTGGGTTTATGATAAGTATAGTGATAAGCACGATACTATAAGAGGGATTGCTAGAAAGTATGATTTATCAAAGGATATGGTTTGGAGAAAGAGTGATGCTGCTTTGTTGAGTATTTACAAAAGTCTTTATAATTATTGAAATTAGGGTGGTTCTCCACTCTTTTTTATTTGAAATTTTTCAAAAATGTGTTGACAATAATATAAGTCGGTAGTATAATATAAGTATGAAAGGAGGAAATAATATAATGATTAAAAGCATAAAAAAATTGAAGATTACAGAAATTGAAATCGACCTCAACATTGTAATCTTCAAAATAAAAATTAAACTAACTAAGAGCTCTTAGCTCTTGGTTGGTATAATCATTATATTATAATTTTTATGAAAATCAATTTTGAATGTAAGAAAACTACAAGAAAAGAAAAAATACAAGGGATTATTGGTTGGGGACTTTTTATCTTGATTATTATCTTATTTAAAAAGTTTTTATAGGAGGTAGTATGACTGAGAAGAAAACAAGTGATGCTCAGCTTAGAGCTAGTAGAAAATGGGATGCTAAAAATCCTGATGTTAAGAAGAAGTCTAGAAATAAATCAGGCTGCAAGGCTTATATTAGGGACTGGGCAAATGAGGAAGATTTGCTTGAAGTTGAGGAATGGATTAGAATGAGAAGAGAAAATTTATAAAAGCTTGCGACAAAAAAGCTTTTATGATAAAATAATTTATAAGATTAAAAGTGTATACATTTTAAAGGCGAACGATTGGGTTCGTCTTTTTTTTATATAAATTTATGAACTAAGCTGCCAAATGTATCTCCGAAGATTATTATTAGAATGACGTGTTGATTTTTCTTTTCATAAATTTTGGCAGCCTAGTTGATGGAGTTATTATACATATGCGAAAGGATTATAATATGGCTATTGATAGGACTGATAGGTCTGGACCTCACAGAGCTATGTTTGAAAAAAATAAAAAACGAATATTAAAAACAGAAAGACTTTGTGGTATATGTGGTAAGCCTGTAGATATGAATGCTAAACCTCCAGACCCATTGAGTCCCTGCATTGATCATATAATTCCTGTATCAAAAGGAGGTCATCCGTCTGATATATCTAACTTACAGCTTGCTCATTGGACTTGTAACAGAGCAAAGTCAGATAAATTATATAAAGAAAGTAAAAATGTTGAAATTCCAACGAATAGAAACTTGCCTTTGAGTTTTAATTGGAAGAAATACAAAAGAAAAAAATAGAACGTTGAAATTACAACATTTATGGGGGCATACCTCCCCTTTTGGATAATTATTCCGGAGTTCCCCCATCACTGTACAAATATACACACGAAAGAGGTGATTATTAATTTAAATGAATAATTATAATGTAGAAAATTTAAGAAAAAAACTTGATTTACACAGAATGCACGTGCTTAATAAATATAAATATTATGATTGTAAAAAAAATGAAATTGATCGTGGATTTGTGATTCCAACAGAAATTAAATCTCAATATATATCAAATTTAGGTTGGTGTACCAAGGCTGTAGATGCCTTAGCCGATAGGTTAGTTTTCAAGGAATTTGAGAATGATTTGTTTTCTTTTAATGAAATTTATAATTTAAATAATCCAGATATATTTTTTGATTCCGCTATTCTTTCTGCTTTAATAGGTGGTTGTTGTTTTGTATATATTAGCCAAGGAATGAATGAAAAGCCAAGACTTCAAATAATTGAAGCTAGCAATGCAACAGGTAATATTGATCCTATAACTGGACTTTTGACAGAAGGTTATGCTGTGCTTGAAAGAAGTGGTGATAATAAAATAGGTTTTGATACACCTAAGCTTGAAGCATACTTTAAACCTAACGAAACGATATATTTTGCTGATGGTAAGGTTGTTTCTAGTGTGAAAAATCCTGCTGGTATTCCATTATTGGTTCCTATTATTTATCGCCCTGACGCTGTAAGACCTTTCGGTAAGTCAAGAATTACAAGACCTACAAGATATTTACAAGCTCACGCTAAAAGAACTTTAGAAAGAGCTGATGTTACAGCTGAATTTTATTCTTTTCCTCAAAAGTATATTGTTGGTTTAGATCCAGAGGCTGAACCCTTAGACCAATATAAAGCAACTATAGCATCTATACTTCAGTTTTCTAAAGATCAAGACCATGAGAGTCCAAAACTTGGACAATTCCCTCAAACATCAATGAGTCCTTTTACGGAGCAATTAAAAACCTTAGCATCTGCATTTGCTGGAGAAACTGGATTAACACTTGATGATTTAGGGTTTGTTACAGATAATCCATCTTCTGCCGAGGCCATAAAGGCAAGTCATGAGACTTTGAGAATTACTGCAAGAAAGGCTCAAAGGTGTTTTGGGTCTGGATTTTTAAATGTTGGATATGTGGCAAGGTGCTTAATTGATAAATATCATTATACAAGGGATATGATCTCAGAAGTACATCCTAAGTGGTATCCAGTATTTGAACCGGATGTTGCTGCTCTATCTGGAATTGGAGATGCAACTATTAAAATAAATCAATCAGTACCAGGTTATTTTGGAAGTGATAACTTATCAGAGTTAACTGGTTTTGATGCAAGCAAAGAACCGCCAAAAGAAGTGGATGATGAAAATGGATTATAATAAGACTATAATTTTGCTGTGTGGGTTTATTGGTTCAGGTAAAACAACCTATGCAAATAAAAAATTTGATTATGTTACTGATTTAGATTATATGCCAGCTTTTTCATCTAAAATAAATCAAATAAATTTAACATTAAATTTATTAAAGAAATATGATGAGGTATGTCATATAACTTGCTTTCCTACTAAAGATGAAATGAGAGCATTTAAAAAATTTAATAAAAAATTTTTACTTATGGATACTAATCTTAGTCAATGCAAAACCAATATTTTAATAAGGGCGAGACCAAGAGATTTGATGAACTTAAACCGTGTATTTAAAGCGAATATAGATTATCAAAGAAAATATAAGCTTTCTGGAATAAATTGGGAATTAGTGAAGGTGTTTAAATGATAGATAAAGGTAAGGATATTGTTCCTGGTATATTTGATGAAATTGACAAAACTTTCAAATTTAAAGCTAAAAAATCTAAAACAATCAAGGACAAACTTAAAGTTTTAAAAAATAAAAAAGCAGACTACAAAGATGCCAATGAATTTGCTGTTGAAGTTGGGAAAATTCTTGCTGATACTTTCCAGGATAAAATAAAAACTGGAGATTTGCCAGATGGGAAGATGTATTATAATATCGCTAAAAGATTAATCGAACCAAACATGGTAAGAAATCACGATTTAGTTTCTGAATATTCTAGGGAAGTTCAAAGCTTATTAAATAAACAAGCTAATATATCAATTCAAGCACAAAAAGCTGACTTAAATCAAGATAGGATTGATAAGCTAGTAGATAAAATTAGTGAGTATGATTCCTTTGAAAAAGGCAAGTGGTTGCTAGATGAACCTATTAAAAATTTCACGCAGTCTATAGTGGACGATACAATAAAGAAAAATGCCGATTTACATGCAAAGTCTGGATTAAGTCCTAAGATAGAAAGATACACAAATGGTAAATGCTGTGATTGGTGTGATAAATTAGCGGGTATATATAATTATGAAGATGTAAAAAATACTGGTAATGAAGTTTTTAGAAGACATAGATATTGTGATTGTTTGGTAATATATGACCCTAAAAATGGCTCGAAAAGAACAAACGTTCATACCCATAAACCGGTAGATGAAGAAACGAAAGAAAAAAGAATAGAATTATCAAATAAGAAAAACTTCTCAATTAATTCCAAACAGTTTGGTAAGAAATCTAATAAACATATGAAAGATTATGGACTAGATGTTAGTTCAAAATCAGATAGAAAAAAGTTTGTTAGTATTATTAATGATATTGTAGAAAACCATGATAGTGTTATTAGAAACATAAATTGGAGAGGTCAAACAAATACTGTTATAGCTTATGCTAAAGGTAAAGATGTAGTATTGGTTGACAAAAATAACGAATTTATAACTATTTTGAAAGGAGGTATTGATAATGCTAGGATTAAGAACGCAGGAAAACAATAAATTTATTAAATTTTTCAAATTGGTTCAAGATGAAGCTAGTAAAGTAAATAAAGTTTTCTTTTTGGATTTTGGAGAATGTGAAGATATAGATTTTATGGACATGGAAGTAGATTCTTTATTTGGTTGGTTAATACCTGAAGAAATAGTAGATAAATTTAAAGTGAAATTTGAAAAAGAAAAAGATTTATCAGGTTGGGATGACTACTGTGTATGGGTTATTCCAGAAATAAAAGATAATAAATTAAATATTGTATTTGAATAAAGCACAACTAAACTTACAGGTGTAAGATTTTAGAGGTGCTTTTTTAGTGGAGATTTTGACCTGAGTATGTCGTTAAACTGCTAGCTTTTATTTAGGGGGTAGGATGAAAAAAAGATTAGGTAATCAAGAGCCTACTAAAAAAGTTGTTCTACCTTACAAAAAGAGCGACTATAAAAAGGCTGTTGATTTTTATGAAAAGAGTGGACGTAAAGCTCAAAAATGGCAAAAAATCTTATTAAAAGATATATTAGCTTATGGTAAGGATAATTTGTGGACACACACCAAATGTGGGTATTCATTACCAAGACGTAATGGAAAAAATGAAATAATTGTTATGCGTGAGTTATATGGTCTTTTTATGGGAGAAGAAATAAATCATACAGCCCATAGAGTATCAACATCCCACAGTGCTTGGGAGAGGCTTTGTAGGGTTTTGGATGAAAGCGGAGTTGATCATAGGTCGTTAAAAGCCAAGGGTCAAGAAAGAGTTGAAATTCCTGAAACAGGTGGAAGAGTAGAGTTTCGAACTAGGTCTTCTACTGGTGGACTTGGAGAAGGTTTTGATTTATTGGTAATAGACGAAGCTCAAGAATATACTGATGATCAAGAAACAGCCTTAAAATATGTTGTATCTTCATCCAAAAACCCACAAACCATAATGTGTGGAACTCCTCCAACTCCCATATCTTCAGGTATGGTTTTTGTTAATTTTAGAAAGAAAGTTTTATCTGGAGATAGTAAGAATTTTTATTGGGCAGAATGGAGTGTTGATGAAAATACTAATCCTCATGATGTTGAAGCTTGGTATCAAACTAACCCATCTTTAGGAACAATTTTTACTGAAAGAATCGTTGAAGATGAAATTGGTACTGATGATTTAGATTTTAACATACAAAGATTAGGTCTTTGGATATCTTATAACCAAAAATCTGCCATATCTCTAACTGACTGGGATAGATTAAAAATTAATGAATTACCTGAGTTAGATGGTGGTTTGTATGTTGGAATAAAATACGGTCAAGATGGAAATAATGTAGCTTTATCTATAGCAGTCAAGACTGATGAAGGAAAAATATTTATAGAGTCTTTGGATTGCCAAAGTGTAAGAAATGGAGATAGGTGGATTTTAGATTTTTTAAAGTCGGCTGATATTGAAAAGGTAGTAGTTGATGGTGCTAGTGGTCAAAATATTTTAGCTAGTGAAATGAAAGATTTAAAATTAAAAGAACCTATATTACCAACGGTAAAAGAAGTTATAAAAGCAAACGCTATGTGGGAGAGGGCGATTTTTGAAGAAAGTATCCTACATAATGATCAAGAATCCTTAAAACAAGTTGTAACAAACTGTGAAAAGAGAAATATTGGTTCATCTGGTGGGTTTGGTTATAAAAGCCAATTTGATGATATGGATATTAGTTTGATGGATTCATGCTTGCTTGCCCATTGGGTTTGTAAGGAAAATAAGAAAAAAATAAAACAAAAAATTTATTATTGATATTAGAAGTGGGTGTCAACTAAAAGTTTACAGTCACTTTTTTAATATAAAATTACCGGACACGGGGAAATGGAGTAGAAAATGAGCGAATTTAAAGTAATTGAAAGTCAAGAAGAACTTGACGCGATAATTAAACCAAGGGTAGAAAGAGCAATCAAAAAAGCAAAAGAGGAATCAAAGGAAGAATATGAAAGTTCTTTAAAAAGTCTTAATGATGAAAATTCTAGCCTTAAAAGTGAAGTTGGTCAGTACAAGAAAAGTCTTGAAAGTATGAAAGAAAAAGATGAACAAATTACAGGTCTTAATAAAACAATAGAATCTTATAAGAGAGAAGATTTAAAAAGAAAAATAGCTGTGGATTGTGGTTTACCTTTTAATCTTTCAAACAGAATTCAAGGCGAAGATGAAGAGAGTATGAGAAAGGATGCAGAAAGTTTATCAAATTTTATAAAAAATTCAAATCCTAGTGTAGTACCTCTTAAAAATGTTAATGAAACAAAAGATGATGATAGTGGTTTAAGATCATTATTAAATAGTTTAGATTTAGAAGGAGAATAAAATGACAACAACTAGAAATAATTTATTTGAACCAAAACTTGTAAATAATTTAATTAGCAAAGTTAAAGGATATTCAACTTTAACAAAATTATCCAAACAAGTTCCTATAGCTTTTAATGGTAATAAGGAATTTGTTTTTTCAATGGATAAAGAAATTGATATTGTTGCTGAAGGTGGAAAGAAAAGTGAAGGTGGTCTATCCCTTTCAACTAGAGTTATTGTTCCAATAAAAGTTGAATATGGTGCAAGAATTACTGATGAGTTTTTATATGCAACAGAAGAAGAAAAAATTAATATATTAGGTGCTTTTACTGATGGTTATGCTAAAAAACTAGCTAAAGGTATTGATTTGATGGGTATACATGGAATTAATCCAAGAACTGGTGAAGTTTCTAATATTATAAATAATAACGATATAGCTCATAAGGTTACTCAAAAAACAACCTTTAATGAGAAAGACCCTGATACAAATATGGAAGAAGCTATTCAACTTGTAATTGCAGCTGAAGGTGATGTTACAGGTCTTGCTATGGATCCTTCTTTTTCATCATGTTTAGCAAAACAAAAAAATAATAATGATGCTGGTGATAGATTATTCCCAGAATTAAGATGGGGTGCTAAACCAAGCTCTATTAATGGAATTCCTGTTGATATACATTCTACAGTTGGTAATGGGTCTAAAATTAAAGCTATAGTTGGAGATTTTGAAAATGGATTTAAATGGGGTTATGCAAAACAAATTCCATTTGAAATAATCAAATACGGTGATCCAGACAATTCAGGTCAAGACTTAAAAGGACACAACCAAATCTATTTAAGAAGTGAAACTTATTTAGGTTGGTCAATTCTTGAACCAAACCATTTTGCAATTATAGAAAAAGCTGAAGGTTAATTTAATATATGAAAACCTATAAGAATAAAAGAACTGGTGCTATAATATATAGCACCAATGAATTAAAAGGCGAAGATATAGAAGAAGTAAAAAAGAAGCCTATAAGAAAAGAGGCTAAGAATGGAAAAGATAACAAGTAATGATGTGATTAAGCTTTGGAGACCTTTAAGTCAAGAAGAAATTGATCGTGTAGAAAATTTAATTCCAATAATTATTGATAATTTAAAACTAAAAGCTCAAAGAGTAGGTAAGGATTTGGATAAAATGTCCGAGTCACCTACTTTTTTTAATGTTTTAAAATCAGTAGTTATTGATGTAGTTTCAAGAACACTTATGACTTCTACAAATCAAGAACCAATGACTCAAACAAGTGAATCAGCATTGGGGTATTCTTGGTCAGGTACTTTTTTAGTACCTGGTGGAGGTCTTTTTATAAAAGATTCTGAACTTGCAAAACTTGGTCTAAAGACACAAAGATATGGGGTGATAGATTTTTATGACACGAATAAAGGGAATCCCTGTGATTTTGATATCGAAGAGTGATCCTATTGAGGATGAACTTGGAAGTCTTATTTATGAAGACAGAGAGATTGTAGTTGAAAATGTTCTTGTTGCTCCTACAAATTCTGATGATATTTTATCTACCACCAATCTTTATGGGAAAAAGGCTGTTTATACTTTGGCTATTCCTAAAGGAGATAAAAACAAATGGGAAGGTCAAGAAGTTAGATTTTTCGGTCAAAGATGGAGAGTTTTTGGAAAAGAAATGCAAGGGATTGATGATCTTATCCCTTTGGATTGGAATAAGAAAGTGTATGTAGAAAGTTATGAGTGATTTTAAATTTGAATTAAATTCTGATGGAGTAAAAGATCTTTTAAAAAGTCCAGGAATCCAAGAAGAATTAAAAAAACACGGACAAGAAGTTGCTAATAGAGCTGACGGAATTTGGGAGACCAAAAGTGGAGTTGGTAGTGTTAGAGCAAATGTAAAAGTTGTTACTAATGATAAGGACACTTTTTATAGAAATTTAAAAACTAATACTCTTATAAAGGCTTTGGGATGATAGAAAAAAAGATTAAAAAATATTTAGAAAAAGCTTTAGGAGTTCCAGTATGGGTTGAGCATAGGGAAGAAGAACCTGATAGTTTTATAATTTTAGAAAAAACTGGTGGTTATATTAAAAATACAATAAATCATTCGACCTATGCTTTTCAGTCTTATGGGAAAACTCTGACAGAAGCTTTGAAATTAAATAACAAGTTACTAGATTATATGATGATATTTGAAGATGCTAATGTTAAGTTAAATTCTAATTATAATTTTACTGATATTAGCACAAAAAAATACAGATATCAAGCAATTTTAGAACTAATATATTGAGAAAGGATATTTTATGGCAAATACTAATAATACAAGTACAGGAAAACCTAAAATAGGTGGGGCGATTTTTGTAGGATATGATGGTGTAGCTGCTCCAAAAGATGCCAAAAGTGAATTAACAGGATTTAAAGAATTAGGTTATGTGTCAGATGATGGATTAACAAATTCTAACTCTTCAGATTCAGATAAGATTAAGGCTTGGGGTGGAGATACTGTTTTAGTTATATCTAAAGGAAAAGAAGACACTTTACAATTTAAACTAATTGAAGTTATGAACGTTGATGTACTTAAATATGTATATGGAGAAGAAAATGTTTCAGGAACTTTGGAAACTGGTATAACCTTAAAGGCAAATTCTAAGCAAACAAAGGCTCATACTTTGGTAATAGATATGGTTTATCAAGGTGGAGTTATGAAAAGAATAGTAGCTCCTAATGCAATTATCCAAGAAATGGATGATATTGAATACACAGACGAAGATGCTGTTGGATATGCTGTTACAGTTTCTTGCTTACCAGATACAGAAGGTAACAATCACTATGAATATATACTTAAGAAAGGTGCTTCAGAATGATTAAAGGAAAAACTAAAAGTGGCTTTAGATATAGCATAGATGAAAATGTAATAACAGATTTTGAATTTATAGAAAATTTAGAAAAAGTTATGGATAATGGAGCTGGTTTATCTAAGGCTCTAATTATTTTACTTGGAGAAAAGCAAAAAAAAGCCTTAATTAATTTTGTTAGGGATAAAAAGACAAAAAGAGTTCCTGTAAAAAATGTAATAAAAGAAGTTGAGGATATGCTATCCAATCCTAAATTAAAAAACTTATAGTCCTTGCCAAGATGATAAGGCTTGATGAAGATGCTCTCATTTGTGATTTGGCAGAAACATATAATATCTTTGATTACAAAAAGCTAGCTTTAAATAAGCTAGCTATTTTAGCTTGTGGTCTTAGAGATGATTCAAGAATCAAATTAAAAATGAGTGAAAATATATTAAGTCCTAATCAGTTTCTTTTGGCTGGTATTCAAGACAGACTTTCTCTTCTTGTTTATTCTAAGACCAAAGATGCTGAAAAGGGAATAAATTATCCTAAGTTAATTTTGGATAATTTAGAAAATAAAATCAATGGCTTTTCATCTGGTGAGGACTTTATGAAAGAAAGAGAAAGAATTATGAAGGAGGGAAAAAATGCCAACTGAAATAGGTAAGGCTTATGTGCAAATTATACCCTCTGCTAGAGGAATAAAGGGAAGTATATCCAAAATATTAAAACCAGAATCTACAAGTGCTGGGCAGGATTCAGGATCTAGTTTTGGGAGTAATCTCTTAGGAACTTTTACAAAACTTGCAATAGGTGCAAAAGTCGGACAAGCCTTGGCAAGTGGGATAAAATCCTCAGTATTGGAAGGTGGAAAACTAGAGCAATCTATTGGTGGTATTGAAACATTATTTGATACAAAGTTTTCAAAAGGTGCTGATATTGTAAAAAAATATGCCCAAGAATCTTTTAAGACAACTGGTTTATCTGCTAATTCATACATGGAAAATGTAACAAGTTTTTCAGCATCATTAATATCTTCGCTTGGTGGAGATACAAAAAAGGCTGCTGATATTGCCAATATGGCTATGGTGGATATGGCTGATAACTCGAATAAGATGGGCACTTCAATGCAGGATATACAAAACGCATATCAAGGATTTAGCCGTTCTAATTACACAATGCTCGATAACCTTAATAAAATGGGGGCACTTGCTGCATAAATAAATAGCAATGTGCGAACTCTATCTAATTGACTTGGAAATCCTGAAGAGGACGACAGGGCGGAAGTTTAAATACACCGTGAACGACTGAGCGATAGAGGTCCTATAAATAATAAATTGTATAACCTTTTAATTTGCCAAATATATAAGGCTCGCCAATTTTAACTCTAGTACGGTTATTTTTATAACCAAAGTGATACAATAATTCAGTTTTTGTTTTAAATTTTAATTTAACATTATCTTTTACTGCAATTACACCAACACCTACTGAATTAATAGAAAAATTAGCGAGCTTATCAAAACCATAATATTTTAAATTTTGATAATTAGTAACCCAGCGTAAGTTACTAACACAATTATTTTTTTTATCACCATCAATATGGTCAACAATCGGTAAATTGTGCGGGTTTGGGATAAAAGTTTCAGCTACTAATCTATGAATATATTTATTTTTTTTACCATTTTCATTTCGTAGTTGATAACATAAGTATCCTTTACCAGCATTACGAGGTTTTAACAATTTCGAAACATAAACACTTTTACACTGACCTTTTTCATTAATAGAATAATTAGGGTAATCTTTTATTTTTATAAACATGATAAATCTCCTTTTATTTTATTATAGCATAAAGTGCTTATTGTTTGCTAAAAATAGGATAAGCGACAGTCTGAACTACAAATATAACTTAAATATAAAATTGTAGATTAACAAATGCAAGTTGGGCTACTCTGGTACAAAGAGTGAAATGGAACGTCTTTTGGCTGATGCCGAAAAGATAACTGGTGTAAAATATGATATTAATAATTTATCAGATGTATATCAAGCAATACATGCTATTCAAGGAAAACTAAACATAACTGGAACAACTGCTAAAGAAGCGGAACAGACTTTAAGTGGTTCTTTTTCTTCTATGAAAGCATCTGCACAAGATTTTTTAGGTAATCTTGCCTTAGGTGAAAATATTGGTCCAAGTTTAAGCAATTTGGTTTCAACAACTAATACTTTTCTTATGGGCAATCTGCTTCCAATGATTGGAAATATTTTTAAACAAATGCCTAATGTAGCAAGTGAAGGTTTTAATTTACTTGCTGAAAAATTCACTATCTTTAAAAAATTGGGTGAATTATTAAGTCCTGCTATGGAGAAATTTAAAACTGCTTTTGATGGACTTGTTGAAAAAATGCAACCTTTTATTGATGCTGTTGGTAATGTTTTAAAGCCAATATTAGAAGGTGTAGCCTTAGTAATTGGAAAAGTCTTATCGGAAGGAATAACAATATTAGCTAATAAATTTAATGTATTGGGTTTAATAATTCAAGTTTTAACTCCTTTATTTAATTTTTTAGGAGAGGTATTTAATAAAATTTTAGGCTTTGTTGAGCCTATAATATTTAAAATTACTGAGTTTACTACAAATCTGATGGATAATAAAACAATTACGGAAGCCTTAGGTCAAACATTTAATGTAGTGTGGACTGCTATCCAATCTTTAATGTCTGTTGTATGGGAAGTTATCGGAGTAATCATTGGAGATATTAAAAATTGGTTTAATTCAATGGGTGTTGATGGTAATACTCTTAAATCAATTATGGATATTGTTTGGCAAGGAATTATGCAAGCAATTACTGTAGCAAAAGGATTTATAGCCAGTGCTATAAAAGCAATTGGAAGTGTATTTACTTTTCTTGGTAATCATAGTGGAGTTTTAAAATCTATTTTATTAGCTGTATGGTCTGCTATTAAAACAGCAATAAAGATTGCAGCTGGTATTATTGTCGGAGTTGTAAAGACAATTGTTGCAATTTATAATACACTTAAATCAGCTGCGAATATTTTATTAGGTGCTTTAAGAGGTGCATGGAATGGAATTGTAAGTGCTATTTCTGGTGCCAAGGCAAGAATTTCTGGAATTATAGATAGAATTAAAGGGATTTTTAATTCCCTAGGGAATATAAATCTATTTAGTGCAGGAAAAGCAATAATTGATGGTTTTCTAAGAGGTTTAAAACATGCTTTTGGTGCTGTAAAAGATTTTGTTGGAGGAATAGCGGACTGGATAAAATCCCACAAAGGTCCTATATCTTACGATAGAAAACTTTTAATTCCTGCTGGTAATGCTATTATCGGGGGATTAAATACATCTATGATCCAAAGTTTTAGGGATGTTAAATCTAATGTTTTAAAAATGGCCAGGGAAATTTATGATGGCTTTGATATTAAGGTAAAACCTATAAATTTAAGTCCAGATATTTCTAGTTTAGATAAAAATATTTTGGATAAGAAAATTAATTCTAAGTTAGATTTTAACGCTTATAGCGAATACAAGGCTAACAGAGATTCTAAGCTTGAAAGTATGCTTTTAGATATTTTATCTTTATTAAAAATCCTAAGTGAAAAGGATGATGATGTTTATATTGATGGAGAAAAAGTTTCTGTTATGCTTGGAAGAAAAATTGATGAGTACAAAAAGAAAAAGGATCTTTACGAAAATAGAAGAATGGGGGTGGTTATATAGATGTATGAAGTTATTGTTGATGGTGAATCTTTAAAAGATTTGATATTTATAACTGATGTTAATAGGACTATGGGTCCTTTTGTAAAAGGAAGAACAGTAACTATACACGCCTATATCCTCCATGATATCCTTGCAACTGTTGATGTTTTAAATAAACTTTTGACTGGAGAGATGCAGGAATTTATTTTTACTGACCAACCAGACAGATACTGGAAGGGAAAAGTAAAAGAAGATATTAAAGTTCCAAGTTCTTTTGAGATTACAAATATAGATATTGATATAGAAATACCAGATGGGGTTTCTCATGCTGTAGATCCTAAAGAGCTTTCTTTTTCTGGTAGGACAAGCTTAATATTAGAAAACAATGGGTCGGATTATGCATATCCGACCTTTGATTTTAAATTAAAAGAAGATACTTATATGGTTTCTGCTGTAAGTAAAGATAGGATTTTCCAATTCGGAGAGCCGATTGAGGCAAGTCCTTTAAAAGAAATAACAGTAACTAAAGAAAAAATCACAGATGGTTATGAAGCTATAAGATCTTATACTTGTATAAATAAAAGAATTAGAGATTTGACGGCTTCCTCCTATGATGTTAGTAAGATAAATCCAAATTGGAGAACTGCAGGAACATTTATAGAAAGAAAAAAATCTATGCCTGTTCCAACAAATGGAAAAATAAAAATAGGAAAATGGGCAACACATTGGCAAACTGGAGAAAGAATGGCTAGTTGGGTAAAAGGAAAAACTTTTGTTGTTGCCCAAACAAAAAACGTTAGACAATCTAAATCTGCTAAGGCTTATTTATTAAAAAATCGAGGCGTTTATATAGGTTGGCTTTTAGAACAAGATATAGATGGAGATAGTAGCACTGCCAGTACAAAATTTAATAATGGTAATCCTGTAGATTTAATTGCATCTTGGGCTACCAATCAAGGTTATCATTGGCATGGACCTTGTAAAAAATTTGACATTGATGTGGAGTGCAACGACTTTGAAATGTCTACATTTTTAAATTATTGGATAGGAAACAATAATCAATATGGAGCGTATTATGTAGCTGTAATGAGTGGGGATGAGGTTATAATGGGAACTAGTATATCTACTCATAAAAACAACAGATCAACCTTAATATATTTTGATGCAAATAATAAGGGTGTAAACTCTGGAGGAAATAACAAAGCATCAGCATCTTATTTTTGGGGCAAGATAACCATGAGGAGAAAAGGTGATAAAATGTCTTTTACGGTAAAAAATGATTTGCGTAAAAAAACATTTAGTAAAACTTATCATATAAAAAATAATGATTTAAAACCTACTCACATTATCATATGGGCTGGTAAATATGGTAATAATCACGGCCCTAGTGAGTTATCTCTTGTAAGTCTTAAATTTGTTGCACTAGATGCTAAGGTTTATATAAAACCAAAAACAGAAATGGTAAAGGAAGTAATGAACGTACCAGACCCAAGATATACCTTTAATGCAGGAGATGTAATAAGGCTAGAAATGGAAACTAATAAGGCTTATGTTAATGGAATTGAAACACTAAGTCCTATTGCCTTTGGCTCAGATACTGTTAGGCTAAAACCAGGAGAAAATGAAGTTATACTAGACGTATCTACTGATGTTGTGCCAGACATTGATGTTTTTTATAGGGAGAGATTTAAATGATATTTTTTACAAATAGGTTGTATGAAACACTTGCTGTTGCTAGTGCAGATACTGAAAAAGGCCTTAAACTTTTAGATGATGAATTAAATCAAACTATAAAAACGGGAACTGCAATTTATACAGGTAAGATTGCAAAAAATGATATTAGTGCAGAAAAAGTTGAGGCAGGTTCTTTTGTTTTTGTCCCAAATTTTAAAAATAAAATAATTCCCCTTGAAGTTATGGAAGTAGAAGAGTCAAGGTCATATAAAAAAATAATTGCTGAAGATGCAGGTCTTGAATTATTAAACTCTGATGTTGGTGATCATAAGATGAAGGGAACTTTAAGAGAACATATCTTAGCGACTATCGGTGATGATTCTGATTGGGTGATTGGTCTTGATGAAATAGGTAATTCTAAAAACTTAACTTTGGAATATACTGGCATATCAAATCAAACAAAAAGAATAGTCCAAATTGCAGGAAGATTTGGTGCTGAAATTTCCTATGATTTTAAGTTTGATGGTAATGAAATTAAGGAAAAAAGAATTAATTTTGTTAAGGAAAGAGGAAAAGATACTGCAAGACGTCTTGAAGTTGGAAAAGAGCTAAAAGATGTTAAAAGAAATGTATCTATAACAAATTTAAGGACAGCAGTACTTGGAATAGGTAAACCACACAAGGAAACTATAAAGACAACAAAAACTGTTAAAAAGACAATTAAGGTAGAAGAAAAACCAAATTCTACTAAACATACCAATGGTAAGCTAGATCCTTTTATTAATTGGTTTCAGGCTAGAAAAGGAAGAGTAACTTATTCTATGTATAGTCGTATGGGACCAAGGTCCTATGACTGTTCATCTGCTGTGCATTTTGCAGCAAAACACGCAGGACTTTTGCCATCAAATCATTATATAGGCTCTACAGAAACACTATTTGCAATGAAAGGAAAATATCTTGATGAGATATCAAGAAGTGATATAAGATATGGAGATATTTTTGTTGCAGGAAGACAAGGTGCATCTGGTGGAGCTGGTGGTCATACTGGAGCTGTTTTAGATAAAAATAGGATAATCCATTGTAATTATGGTTCAAACGGTATAGCTATAACTCCAATTAATGGATATACTGGTGGACCTCCTGTAAGATTTTTTAGATGGAGAAATTCTGGAGCTGGTACTGTTAGCGTAAGTAATGCTAAATACTGGACAAATAACAACATTGCTTACCATGATTTAGGCTGGACTTTAAATGGATTAAATGCAGGACAACTTAATAACTGGATAAGGGCAAGTGCTCCTGGTAGTCCTTTTAATGGGCAAGGTAATGTATTTATGGAAGCACAAAAACAATCAGGTCTTGACGCAAGATATATTTTAGCTCACGCTGCCCTAGAATCTGCTTGGGGCAGGTCTAATATTGCTAAAAGATATAATAATTATTTTGGAATCGGAGCATTTGATAATGATCCAAATAATGCTAAAAACTTTTCTAATTCTGGACTTGCATCTGGAATTATAAATGGTGCTAAATGGATAGCAAAAAATTATTATAATTCCTCATATAAGCAAACAACCTTATACAAAATGAGAAATAATAATGGTGTACACCAATACGCAACAGACCCTAATTGGCATAATAAAATAGCTAACATAATGAAGGGCTCTCAAAGATATACTAAGGCCGCTCAACCATCAAAAACCAAAACAAAACAAGTATTACAGACTGTTACTCAAAGTAAAGAAGTTGATAAGGACACTAATTTAAAAGGCTACAAATATGATGATGGGAGATATTTTGTAGATAAGGAAGGTAGGGTCTGTGATAGGGAAGCTAATGCCATTTGGGCAAAGCCAAACACAAAGGGCAGGTACTTATCAAGAGTTTATAAATCAGAAGCTACAAGTCAAAAAAATTTATTTGATGAATGTTTAAACCAATTAAAGAAAAATAATGAGCCTGAAATTTCTTATGATGTAAATCCTGATAAAATCCCAAAAGATATTGATATAGGAGATAAGATTAGGATAATTGATCATGATTATTCACCAGCTCTTTATTTGGAGGCAAGACTTGTTGATGTAACTACATCCTCAACAAATGATTATATAGACAGGGCTGTTTTTGCTAATTTTGTACCTAAATCAAGTGGGATAGCCCAAAGTCTTATAAATTTACAAGAAAATGTGCAAGAATTTAAATATTCCTTTGAAAATCAACCTTATGTAATGAGTCTGGAATCAACGTCTGGAAATGTATTTAAAGATGATATTGTAGATACACATTTAATTGCAAAACTCACCAAAGCAGGAATAGACCAGTCGGCAAATGTAGATGGTTTTATTTGGGAGAGAGTTTCTAAATATCCTGATAAGCTAGTAGTTAAGGATGAAGAATGGAATGAAAATCATAAGGAACTTAATGAACATTTTATAGAATTAACTAGGTCTGATATAGAATTAGAAGCAACTTTTGTATGTTCTGCAATTCTGGACGAATATGCTGTTGCTACTGCATCTTATACCATTAAAAATTTAGCTATAGGAATTTATAAGCAAAAAGAAGAGCCTGATAGAAAGCTTTTAATGTGGGGAGATGTATGGCAATGGGAAGAAGGAGATATAAAGTTTAAAAGAATCTGGAAGGGAGACAGGTGGGAAGATACTGTTACCAAAAGAGATCTAGAACTTTTAGAATTAACTCCTGGCCCTCCAGGTCAAGATGGGAAAGATGGAATGCCTGGTCCAAAGGGAGAAGATGGTAAAACTTCTTATATGCACTTTGCTTATTCAGATAGTGAAGATGGTGTGGTTGGATTTACTTTAACTGCAACTACTGGCAAAAAATATATTGGTTTTTATACAGATTTTACAAAAGAGGATTCCAAAGATCCTAATAAATATGAGTGGTCAAAATATGTTGGAGATGATGGCAAGCCTGGAAAAGACGGAGTAAATGGTCTACCAGGTAAGGCAGGAGCTGATGGTAAAACTCCATATTTTCACACAGCTTGGTCAAACTCGGCTGATGGGAGTAAAGATTTTTCTGTTAGTCAGGCTGGAGAAAAGTTATATATTGGAACTTATACAGATTTTACCAAGGAAGATTCTACTGATCCTAAGAAATACACCTGGAACCTAGTTAAAGGAAATAAAGGAGATACAGGTCCTACAGGTCCTAAAGGTGCTGATGGTAAAAATGGAGTTGACGGCAAAACTGGTAAAATCGGTCAGAATCTTTTAAGGAATTCAAACGTACCAATATCTAATAAAGATTACAACACAAATGAATGGACTTTGTGTGAGACTCCAGAAACTGGGGAAACCATGACCTTTACTGCTAAGATAAAACTAGAGAAAGATGATAAAGTAATGGTTTACAACTCTGGCGGAATGATTACGCTAGATTGGTGGACTGATGTATCTAAATCCCAAGATTATGTAATTTACTCATCTACATTTAATTGGAAAGACAAATATGAATATAACGGTAAAACATATGAACAAACAAACCCACCAACTTTAAGATTATATACACAATCCAACGGAAATGGAGACAATAAAAACCAAAACGAAGTAAGCATAGAATGGGCAACTTTAACAAGAGGAGATATTCCAGCCATAGAGTGGTCCCCTTGTTACGCAGATACAGATGATGCTATATCTGAAAAAGCAAGCGAAGAAAGTCTACAAGACTTGCAAGTACATTTTGCCATGTATCCAACGGCAGAGGAGTTAAATCAAAACAAAATAGATCTTATGAAACAACAAGCCTACCTTGACCAATTAAAAACTGCCATAGATTCTAATGCCTTATCTTTGGAAGATAGATTAGATATTATAGAAGCAAATGTAGGAGCTGGGAAATTATCTTTAGAAGCTATTAACACCTATCTACATTTTGGAGAAGAAGGAGTTTTGATTGGTAAAGAGGGAGAACAAGTAAGGTTAAGACTTATAAATAATGCCTTGGAGATTACAGATGGATCTAAGGTTGTTGCAAGATTTGCAAATAACCAAACAGAAACTCCAAACTTAAAAGTAACGGGAGCCTTTGAATTTGGTTACCATGTAGCAAATAAAGTAGATTTAAACGACAATAAATTTACTGTGATAAGTCCTAATATTTAGGAGGTAAGATGGCAACATATAGTAAGATAATAAATAACGGTTGGGGTACTCTAGTTCTGGAATTAAAACAAACGGGACAAAGTATTTCAAATAACACCTCAACGGTTTCTTATAAATTATATTTAAAAAGTAGAAACAATGCATATTTTTACAATAATTACCATACAGGAAAGACAAGTGTAGTAATTAATGGTTCTACAGTACACAACCAAACAGGAAGAGATTTTAATGTAAGTCGTGGAGGAAGTCAGCAATTAGCTTCTGGGAATACTACAGTAAAACATAATGAAGATGGATCTAAGACCTTTTCGTTTTCTGCAAGTATTTGGGCAAGTAATTTTTCTGGAAGTATTTCTGGAAATTTTTCTTTAACGAAAATACCAAGGAAATCAGACTTTACAGTAAAAAATGAAAGCGGAAGTACCATAAGTAGTTTTTATGCTGGAGATAAGGTATATATTAATATTAATAAAAAAGTTAGCTCATTTACCCATACTTTAAGTATTAAATATTTAGGCAAAGAAGAAACCTTAATAAGCAAAACCTCATCATCTACAATATATTATTCAAATTCTAACAAAATTATGGAAAACTACATGCAGAATTTGAGAAGTACGCCTATAGATTTTGTGGTAAATACTTATGATGGAAATACAAGTATAGGATATGTAGTTAAAAGACTAACTTTAAATGTACCAAGTTCTGCAAGTCCAACTATTAATAGCGTTAATGTAACAGAAGCTAACCAAAATAAAATAAATATAATAGGATCTAGTCCCTTTTACCAACACTTAACAGATTTAAGAGTGAAAACAAGTGCTAGTGGAAAATATGGAGCTAGTATTAAAAATGTAAGTGTAAATATTGGTTCTTATGTTTTATCTGGTTCTGATATTGTTTTAAAAGGGATAAATCTTAAAGACAGTCAAACTGTAAAAGTTACTGTAAAAGATACAAGAGATATGAGTGCAAGTACTACAAGGACTATTAATTTAAATCCTTATAATTTGCCTAACATATCTTTTTTTAATGCCTACAGAAACCAATCTAATACAAAATATGCTAGTGCAAGAATATCTCTAACCTCTACAGTTATAGATAATAAAAATCCACTAGATGTAAAGGTAGACGTGGCAGAAAAAGATTCTAATTCTTGGAAAAATGTATATTCTGCAACAGTAGGTAATGGTAAATTTAATGACACGATTTCCCTTGGTGGAGGTTTTGATGATTTTAAGGCCTATGATGTAAGGTTATCCATAGCCGATAAATTTAAAAGACACCAAGCTTTATCAACTATTTCTGCAACTAGTCAGTCTTTAGTTATAGGGGCAAATAAACCAGTTGTAGGAATAGGAAAAGTGCCAACTATTGATAAGGGATTAGAAGTTGATGGAGTTGTAAAGATTAATTCAGATACAAGAAATGCTTTATATATAGACAGTTTATCAAATGCTGGAACTCTGGTAATGTTAACAAATGGTGGTAAACAAGTTGGTTGGATTGGAAATTTTGGACAAGGTTTAACTATTGGAGACGATAGCAAAACAGATATTAGAATCTCAAATGCATTAAAATTAAACGGAGATATAAAACCTTATAATGATGTAAATCCCTATGAAGTAAATAAAAATGATATGGATGGTTATATTAAATGCACTAAAGATCCTTTGGGAATTGTACATTTATGGGGGTCTGTAAAATTAACAGGTACTTATCCTACAAAAAGATGGAATGTTTGGGGTAAAATACCTAAAAGTTGGGGACCTAAAGTGATGTCTCCTTTTCCAAGTACAAACGGAAGTAGGGTTTTAGAAGGTTTAGCTATAACTAAAGATGGTGTAATAATTTGGATTGGGGATTTGTCAAACTCCTATAATCCATCTGTTGGAGATTCTTTCCAGTTTGATTATTGTTATAGGGCAGGTGATAGCTCATGGTAGAAGAAAATAAAATAGATTATAAAGAAGTCTTTATCTTGGATGATGAAGGCTTTTTTATTGGAACAACTTATCTAAATATAGATGAAAAACAAGATTTTAAATTTACAATAACTCCTCCAGATAAAAATCTTATGAAAGCTAAGTTTGATGGCAAAAAATGGATAGAAGGAGTTAATAAGAATGATCTAATGATTAATATGCTATATCCTGAGAATGATTTGGATATTAGTTCTAATGATTTCTTAGTTTTAAATATATTAAAAATTTTAAAGGAAGGAGGAATGATTATGGATAATACATGGTTTTTTAAATACTGTATGTTTTGTTGGGCAGAAAGAAAAATTGACGAAGCTTATTTAGATATGGCTAAAAAAATGAATATGCTAACAGACCAACAAATAATGATGATAAAAATGACACCAAGAATTGAAGAAAAGTAGGTGATGGTATGGAATGGACTATGATAGCAAGTGCTTTAATTAAAAATGGTCCTCTGGTAGTAATAGCGGCAATTTTTTTAAAAGTATATATAGAAGATACTACAATTAAAAGAGTTGAGCGAAAAGAGGATAGAAAACTACAGAAAGAAAATAACGATAAGATCCTAAATTTAACCGAAAAAGTAACGCAATCTATCGAAACCAACAAAGGCGAAGTAAGATGTTTAGGTGAAAAATTAGAGGTGCATAATTCTTCCTCTGTGGCTTCCCTTGCTGAGATTAAGCAAGGGGTAAACCAAATACAAAAAGACGTTACGATTTTAAACGGGAAAATAGATGATATAGCAGATGATATAGATAAAAGTGCTTAGGACTAGGTAAAATCTAGTCCTTTTTTAGTACACACTAATAAACACGTAAATAACACAATGTGGATAAAGTATTGGAATATAGCCAATACAATTTCACAAGGAACTTCACAAGGAGTAAAAAATGAATGATATTTTAATAAAAATCTTAGTAAGCGTAGGAATATTAGTTTTAACAAATGTATTTGTATATTTAAGTAATTTGAGCAAAGAGAAAATAGCGAAAATAGAGAATATAAAAGTAAGAGAAGCAAGCGACAAGCTATTAGATATAATTACAAAATGTGTATCTGCAACCAATCAAGAATTTGTTGGAGATCTTAAAAAAGAAGGGAAATTTGATAAAGACCAACAAGAAGAAGCCTGGAACAAAACAAAAAATAAGATTAATAAAATATTAGATGAAGAATCTAGGGGAATTTTAGAAAAAGCTTATGGAGATTTTAACTCTTATATAAATCAAACGATAGAAGACGAAGTAACTAATCAAAAAGGAGAGAAAAAATGAGTAATTCAGGCTTAGTAAATATAACAGATTACAGCCCAAACCATAGTGGCTTAAGAAATGAGAAAATTACAAAAATTGCAATCCACCACACTGCAGGAGTTTTGACAGCTCAAAGAATAGGCAGTGTATTTAAATCTAGAAATAGACAAGCATCTTGCAACTATGGAGTTGGATCAGACGGAAAGATTGTTTTGGTGGTTGATGAATGTAACAGGGCATGGACAACTTCATCCCCATGGTGCGATAACCGTGCAGTAACCATAGAAACATCAAATTCTCAATACGGAGGCAATTGGCCAGTATCAGATTTTGTATTAAATAGACTAATTGATTTGGTAACGGATATTTGTAAAAGAAATAATATTTATCCTTGTACCTATACAGGTGGGAGAGATGGAGTATTGCAAAAACATGAGTGGTATGCTCAAACTACCTGTCCTGGTCCATACTTAGGAAGTAAGTTTTCCTACATTGCGAGCGAAGTAAACAAAAGATTAAAGGGTGGAAATTATACAGCAAAAGCTGTAAGTGATCTATATAGAGTTAGAAAATCTTGGGCAGATACAAAAAGTCAAAAGGGAGCTTTTAAAAATTTAGAAAGTGCAAAGAGCTTGGCAAAGAAATATAATTATAAAGTTTATAATAAAAATGGAAATCAAGTTTATCCAGAAATTAAAAAGGTGAGTACAAGTTCTAATAATGCAAGTCCCAAATTTATTAAGTATGAAAACTGGACAGGTGTTACACAAGCTGTATGCAATGTTAGATCTGCTCCTAATACAAGGGCAGAGATTGTTGCTACTTATGGAGTGAGTCAAAGTATCCACTATGACAGCGTGTACGAATGTGATGGTTATCGTTGGATATCCTATATTGGTGGAAGTGGAAAAAGAAGATATGTAGCTTTTAGAAAACTTTCTGGAGATACTAGACCTTGGATAAGATTTTAGGAGGATAAAATATGATAAAACATGAAGAATTTTTAAGATTATGTCAGAGGAAAGTTGCTGAATATGAAAATAAAAGAGTTAACATTAAAGAAGAAATAGATGCAGATGATGTATTTTCTGTTTGGAGTTGTAAAACTTTACAAAACAGTAAATGTTTGATGAGTACACCAGTAAAAGGGGCGTATTATTATGAATTTACCTACAATGGAGATAGGGGAGAAATATATATGGATGTTTACAAAAAAGTAGAAAATGTAGCTTTAGATGAAAATGGAAAGGTAATAGTAGAACGTATTAAATAGTATAATATAATTGATAGGTAGACTATGTATTGTGTTTATCAAAAATTTCTACATTGGCCACTGGCATTTGCTAGTGGTCTTTTTTTGTGGGTATTTTTATAAAAATATTTGACAATACACATAAAAAGGCGTATACTTATAAATGAAAGGAGGTATTGCCTTTGAAAAAAAGAGACTTAATAAGAGTAATAATAAGTCAAGGCGGTAAGTTTGTAAGACATGGATCTGACCATGATATCTATAGTAATGCTGAAGGTACTAAAAAAACTCAGGTACCAAGACATAGAGAAATAAATGAATTTACCGCAAAGAAAATATTCAAACAGTTAGATATAAAACTCTAACTGTTGCCCCCTATGGGCAAGGCAATATATAAAGGGAGGAAATGACAATGGCACACGATGTTAAGGCATATCCGATTTACCTAAAAAAAATAAATGGGATTTACGCTGTATGGAATGATAGTATACCTATAGCAACACAAGGTGAGGATTTAGAAGAGGCTTTATATATGGCTAAGGATGCTATAGAATTAATGGCTTATGATGCGTTTTGTAATGGAGAAAAAATAATAGAACCGGAAGAAGATGCTGGAACTGAAGATTCATACGATATTAAAAATTATGTAGTATGTGATTTAGGCCGTTACTTTAGATTAGAAGATGGTTCTAAGGTTAAAAAAAATTGCACAATACCAGAGAGTTTAGCTAAGGCAGGAGAAAAAAAAGGACTTAACTTTTCAAGAGTTTTAACGTATGCACTTGAAAAAGAGTTAGAATTAGTATAGAATAATTATAAAGGCAATACCATTAAGCTACCTAATAATTGGGTAGCTTTTTTTGTATATAAAATTCTAAAGTTATTTCATAAGGAATACTATTAGTATACTTAATTATTTAATTGGCTTATAAGCTAAATTATAAAGAAATAGCTTGTTTGCAAGGTTTATATAGGTAATAATAGAAAATATTGTAATCGTTGTAGTAAATAATTAGAAAACAAAATAAAAAGAGATAGAAAATAAAATCTATCTCTTTTTTCTATATTATTTTATAGCATACTTTGTTGTTTTTTATTTTAAATTTTCTAAAAAATCAAATTAGTGACTTTTAAAGTTGATAAATACATTTGCGTCAAAAATCCGTCAAAAATTATATGTTTTTTTATGTTTTCCTGTGCGTTTTTATAATTAAAAATTTTTGATAAATGGCTTATTTATGCTATAATAGCAAAAGGATGTTTACTTGGGACCCATCCGAAAAAAATCAAGGAGGTATATATGTCTAATCAAAGATATAATTTTAAAGATACGAATTTTTTAGTTAAGTCGGCTGTAGTTGCAGCTTTATACGCAGTAATTACATTGATGCTCCCATCACTAGCCTATGGTCCAATCCAGTTAAGGTTAAGTGAAATTATGGTTTTATTGGTATTTTATAATAGAAGATTTATACCAGGACTTTTATTGGGATGTTTTTTAGCTAATTTCGCATCAGATATTGCAGTATTTGATGTAATTTTTGGAACGTTTGCTTCATTTTTGGCATTTTCCTTAATTATTAGGCAAAAAAATTTATTTATAGCATCATTATTTCCGGTTTTATTTATGTTTATACCAGCTATTGGTACATATTTACTATTAGATTCATCAACTGCATTTATAATAATGCTAGTTCAATTTATGATTTCTGAATTTATAGTAGTATCTGTGATTGGTTTTATTATTTTTAAAATTCTTGAAAGAAATACTGGCTTTATGAATATAATTAAAAATTTTTAAAGTAAAAAAAAGAGTGCAATTAAGCACTCTTTTTAAATTTACTTATTTTTCTTCTTCATCTTTAGAATTTTTTTCTTTAAATTCTTCTTTTGTTAGTACATCAACAATTTCAGCTTTTACAGCTTGAACTTTGATTCCTGTAAGGTTGTTTACTTCTTTTTTGATATTTCTATCTAATGAAGTAAATACTTCTTGAGCTTTTTTACCATATTCAAGAATAATCTTTGTATTTACTACTGCATTTTTAGCGTCGTCAACATCAATTGAAATTCCTGAAGTATTTTCTCCGTCTGAGAAATTATCAGCTATTGATGAAAATACATTTTTTTTCAATTCTAATACACCATCAGTTTTTACCAAAACTTTTTTTGCAATTTTTGCAATTACGTTATCGTTGATTTTATATTCACTTACTTCATTAGCGTATTGAGCTTCAACATCTTTGTTTTCAATTTTATCCATAATTTTCTCCTTTAAATTTTATTTATCTCTTTGACTTTATATTATTACCCCAAATATTTTTAAACAAACATAAATTATTTAGATAATTTTTTTATTATTTGTTCAATTTCTTCAATTTTTTCTATTCCATCATCTTTATTTCCATTTTCAACTGCATGATATACGCAATGTTCTAAGTGGGAAGAGAGGACGTCTGTGTTCACATTTTTTAAAATAGAAATAGATGCCATCAATTGATTTGATATGTCTATACAATATCTGTCATTTTCTACCATTTTTATAAGGCCATCAATTTGTCCTTTGACAGTCTTTAGTTTTCTTAAAGTTTTATCCTTATCAGCCTTCATTATTTATACTCAATACCAACAAATTCATATCCAGCATCATTTATTTTTTCTTCTATTTCTTTTTCATCAATAGATCCAAAATATTCAACATTTGCAAGCTTTTCATCTAAATTTACTTCAGCATTTTCAATTCCTGCAATTGATTTTAGTGTTTCTTCTACACGATTTTTGCAGTGATTGCAGCTCATATTGTTAACTTTTACTATCATTTTGTTTAATTCTTTCATTTTATTCTCCTTTTTTATTTTTTTCTTGTCATTTTCTATAATTTCTTTTATTTTTTTATCATTTTCAAAGTTTGCTTTAAAATTTCTAAGTCTTAGTGAATTTAGACAAACAAATACTGATGATAAACTCATTGCAAAGGCTCCAAACATTGGTGAAAGTTTTATTCCAAAAATTGGATATAAGAGGCCTGCTGCAAGAGGAATTCCTATTACGTTATAGAAAAATGCCCAAAATAAATTTTCTTTTATTGTTTTTATGGTCGCTTTTGAAAGTTTTATAGCTGAAACAATATCCAAGATATTATTTTTAATTAAAATTACATCTGCAGATTCTATTGCAACATCTGTTCCATTTCCAATCGCCATTGCTACATCACTTCTTGCAAGTGCTGGTGCATCATTTATTCCATCACCGACCATTAATACTTTCTTACCCTCATTTTTAAGTTTTTTAACTTCTTTTTCCTTATCTTCAGGTAAAACTTCTGCATATTTATAGTCAATATTTAGGGATTTTCTAATGGCTTCAGCAGTTTTTTCGTTATCTCCAGTAATCATCCTAATTTCATAGCCCATTTTTTTCATCTCATCAATAGCAATTTTTGATAAAGATTTTGGACGATCTTGCACTGTAATTATTCCGATAACTTCTTTTTCGTTTGCAAAATACATGGAAGTTTTTCCTTCGTTTGAAAGTTTATCTGATTTTTCTTGGTAAGAATTTAAATTTATATTTTTTTCTTTCATCAAAGAAATATTTCCGCCATAATATATTTCATTATTATATTTTGCTTTTATTCCTTTACCACTGATTGATTCAAAATCTAAAACTTCAATATTTTGTATATTTTTTTCTTTTGCAAATTCATTTATTGCATTTGAAAGGGGATGCTCACTTTTAATTTCCATAGAGCTTGCAAGTTTTATAAATTCTTTTTCATCTAAATCTGTAAGAATATCAGTAACTTGCGGTTTTCCTTCAGTTATAGTTCCAGTTTTATCAAGTAAAATTGTATCTACCTTGTGTAGATTTTCTAAACTCTCTGCATTTTTAAATAATAAACCATATTCTGCACTTTTTCCTGTTGCAACCATAATTGCCATAGGAGTTGCAAGTCCCAAGGCGCATGGACAAGAGATTACAAGAACAGAAATTGCAAGATTTAAAGAAAATTCAAATCCATATCCCAACATCATCCAAATAATGAAAGTTATTATAGAAATAATAATTACAGCAGGTACAAAAATTGCAGATATTTTATCAGCAAGTTTTGAAATAGGTGCTTTACTTTCATTTGCTTCATTTACAAGTTCAATAATTTTTGAAAGTGTTGTATCTTCTCCAACTTTTAAAGCTTCAAAAACAAATGAACCTTGTTTATTAATAGTTGCAGATATAACTTCATCTCCAACATTTTTATTTACAGGAATAGATTCACCTGTAATTGCAGATTCATCAACAAGGGAAGAACCTTCTTTAATAATTCCATCAACCGCAATAGATTCGCCTGGTCTTACTAAAATTAGGTCTCCTTTTTTTAAATCCTCTACAGGAATTTCTTTCTCATTACCATCGACTAAAATTCTTGCTTTTTTTGGAGCTAAATCCATCAAAGCTTCCAATGATTTTTTTGTTTGTCCCTTAGATCTTTTTTCAAAATATTTACCAAGAGTAATTAGTGTTAAAATCATTGCGGCTGATTCAAAATATAAATTAGTTCTATACATTTCTACAATTTCTAATTTACCAAAACCAAGACCATATGCCATTCTAAAAATTGCAAAAATTCCATAGAAAAGTGCTGCAAAAGAACCTAGACCAACAAGAGTATCCATATTAGGAGCTTTGTTAATTAGTCCTTTAAATCCAGAAATATAAAAAATTCTATTTACAAATATTACTGGTAGGGTTAATAAAAATTGTAAAAAAGCAAAATTTACGCTTCCAGAATTACCATGTAAAAAATGAGGAAGTGGAAGATTAATCATATGTCCCATAGAAACATACATCAATGGGATCATAAATAAAAAAGAAATAATTAATCTGTTTTTTACATTTTTTTCTTCATTGCTAAGCTCTGAGTTTTTACTTTTAGATTTTTTTTCACTAACAGGGCTTGCACCATAACCGATTTTTTCAACTGCATTTATAATATCGGAATTTGAAATTTTATTCTCATCATAAGAAACATTCATAGTTTCACTAACAAGATTTACATTTACATTTTCGACACCAAGCTTTTCTACAGCTTTTTGAACATTAGCCTGACAAGATGCACAAGTCATACCAGTAACGTTAAAACGTTCTTTCATTTTACCTCCTTACTAACACCCTATGGGGGTGTATGTTTTTATTATATTATAAAAATTTTTTTTGTAAAGAAAATTAAAAATTTCGGGTAAAAAATAATTAAGGAGATAAAAATGAAAAGATATAATATGATTTTTAAGGGAAGAGTCCAAGGAGTTGGATTTAGATATAAATCTTATATGATTGCAAATGAAATGGGTCTAACTGGAGATGTTTGTAATTTATATGATGGAGATGTTGAATTAAATGTCCAAGGAGATCAAGAAAAAATTGATGTATTTTTAGATAAATTATCACATGATAGATTTATTAGAATAGATGATATA
>URRX01000003.1 GCA_900550345.1 uncultured Anaerococcus sp.
AGATAAATCAATTTTAAAAACAAGGTTATTAAAATTAAATATTAATTTAATTAATAAAATGAATTAAAATATTAAAAATATTAAAATTAGACTTTACAAAAATTAAAAGGGTGGTATACTAAAAATATAAAAGGAGGCTCGAGTTGATTAATAAATGTCCTAATTGTGGTGATGACTTAGTTATCACATCTTATAAATGTAATTCATGCTTGACAGAAGTTAGTGGAGAATTTGAAATGGGTAAATTTCAAATGCTTGATATAGAAGATTTGGAATTTATTGAGCTTTTTTTACAAAAGCGTGGAAGTATAAAAGATGTTGGTGAGATATTAGGAATTTCTTATCCAACAGTTAGAAATAGAATTGACAAGATTGTAAAAAAACTTGGTGGAAAAATAGATAAGAAAGAATCTAGAATTGATATTTTGAACATGGTTGATAGGGGAGAAATTACACCTGATCAAGCAAGTGAACTTTTAAAGGAGTTAAAAGATGAATGAAGAAAAGAAAATGATTTTAGATATGCTAAAAGAAGGAAAAATTACAGTTGAACAAGCGAGTGATCTTTTGGAAGCTGTAGGTAAGGATAAATCAAAAAATAACGAAGAAAGTTTTGTTGATAAATTATCTACTTCTTTTGAAAAAATCATGAAAAAAACTAGCGAAACTATTTCAAACTTTGATTTTGATTTTGACCTTGATAATGTAAATATTCCAAATATATATCATATCAATTCAACAAAATCTGAAAATCAAACAAAAATTGATGATGATATTAATTCAATTGAAATTGATGTGACAAATGGTTCTTTTGAAATTGAAAGAGCTCAAGAAAATCATATCTTAGTTGAACAAAAAGTTTATTACAAAAACAAGGAAGATATGGACAAAGAATATCTAAATATCGAAGTTGTTGATGATAAACTTATTATTAATACAAAAGAAGAATATAAATTCTTAGATGCAAGCGCAAATGTAAAATTATATTTGGGAAAAAATCTTTACGATAAGATTGATGTAAATATTGTAAATGGTCAAGTTGAGCTATGCGATGTTGATTTTAAAGAAAACAATATGGAATCAATAAATGCTAGACTTACTGTAATTAATTCTGCAGGAAATATTGACCTTAAAAATACAAACGGAAGAATTGAAATTAGAAATACAAATGGAGACATAGAAGTTTCCAATGTCAATGGTTCAGTTTACCTTACAAATGTAAGTGGAGGAAAAGCTGACATTAATTTAGTTAATGGATCTATTAGAGTTGATGGATTAAATATGGAAAATATAAATCTTTCATCAAAATCAGGATCAATTAGAATTTATAAAATTGTTGATAGCAAAGAAATAAATATTGATACCAAATTTGGTTCAGTTGTAATAGATACAAATGAATTTAGAAAAAATATCAAAGCTCTAATAAAAGCTTCTTCTTATTCAATAGCTGATAAATTTAAAAATAAATTACAAAAAGAAAATGGCTACCAAGTTTCTACAAATCCAGAAGAAAATGACCTTAACATAGATGTAAAATCTGGTTTTGGTAAGGTAAGCATTAGATAATAAAGAAATTTAGTCTTAGGATGTTCCTAAGACTATTTTTTTATGCCAAAATATAAAAAAAGATATGCCATTGACATATCTTATACCAATAGAAGCTATAAACTTCAATTTAGTTTTGGACTTTTAAAAATCACTTTTTATAAAAGATCCAAGATAAATTAATGAAATATTTGTATTTTGAGGGATTATGAACAAATACTTCTTAAAAGAAAAAATGAAGAAATTATAATTTAATAAGGAAGAGCAATTATTTTTGAAATCATTAAATAATTTATCTTTTTTCTTTCAAATTAATAATAGGATAAGTATGTTTTGATAAGAAAAATATTTTGTAAAATAAGTGTAAACTTTATTTTTTTACAAGATTTTTTAAAAAAGTCTTTACAAAAATAAAAAATGGTATATAATTGTATTAAGAAAGTGATACAATAATACAAAAGTACAAAAAGGATATTTATGGAAATTTTAAAAATAATTTTACCCCTTTTTCTATTAGGAATTTGTATAGTTTTTTTGATAAAAAAATTAGATAAGAAAAATAAAAAATTAGAAGGGGAAAATTCAAAAGATGATGAAAATTATTTAGCTGAAGGAATAGGACTTGGTCTTGTTTTTGGAGCAGCCTTGGGAAGTGTTTTTGATAATATAGCGTATTGGACTTCTCTTGGAATGCTTTTTGGTTTAATTATTGGTCAAGCAATTAAAAAGGAGGTTTAAATGGAATTTGATAATGATAGACCTATTTATCTTCAAATTTTAGAAGATTTTAAGTCGAAAATTTCAAGTGGTATTTGGAAACCTGGTGAAAAAATTGCCTCTGTGAGAAATCTTGCAAAGTTTTATGAGGTTAATCCAAATACTGTTCAAAGAGCCTTAGC
The DNA here is from genome assembly GCA_900550345.1 of uncultured Anaerococcus sp. Taxonomy (GTDB): domain Bacteria; phylum Bacillota; class Clostridia; order Tissierellales; family Peptoniphilaceae; genus Anaerococcus. Next base: position 2,445 of record URRX01000003.1, read on the forward strand.
TGAACTTGAACGAGATGGGCTTTGTCAAAGTCAAAGAACTAGTGGAAGATTTGTAACTGATGATAAAGATTTGATAAAATCTTTGTCAAAAAATGCTTTTGAAATAATTTGCGAAGATTTTATAGCAAATGCAAAAAATTTAAAAATTTCAAAAGAAGATGCTCTTGATGGTCTTAATAAATTTTGGGAGGTGGACTAATGTTAGAGATTAAAAATTTATCTATTGCATACAAAAATAAACTTGTTTTAGATAAGCTAAATTTATCTTTTAAAAAAGGAGAAATTATAGGACTTTTGGGACCTAATGGCTCGGGAAAAACAACTTTACTTAGAATTCTTGCAGGTCTTGAAAAAAATTATGAGGGCGATGTTAAAATTGGTGGGAAAAATCCAGATTATCTTACAAAATCTTTTGTATCCTATCAACCAGACCATCTTCCTTTGGATAAATCATATAATTTAACAAAAATTTCAAATTTATATGACGAATTTTTTGAAGATTTTTCAAAAGAAAAATTTGAAAAAATAATTAGGGATTTCAAGCTTGATATGAAAATGAAAATAAAAAATATGTCAAAGGGTATGAAAGATAAGGTTCAAATTGCCCTTACCCTTTCAAGAAAGTCTGACCTATATCTTTTGGATGAGCCTATGAGTGGGATTGATCCTGCAAGCAGGAGAAAAATTATGGATGTAATAATTGATAATTTTGATTCAGAAGGTCTTATGATTATATCAACTCATTTGATAAGCCAAATCGAAAGATTATTGGACAAGGTTGTATTTATTTCTGATGGAAAAATTATTTTTGAAGAAAATATTGATGATTTAAGACAAAATCACAAGATGGGAGTTGAAGAATATTTCGAGGAGGTTTTCAATGACTAAATTATTAAAACACCAATTAAAAGAAAATATTAGGGACATTCTCCCTTGGATTATAGTTCCTATAATTTTATCTATTGTATTAAACTTTATAAATTTATATCTGGACTCAGCGTTTTTGGATTTTATCATGGCTGTTTCAATGTTAGTTATGTATTCATCCTTTGCGATTTCTATGATAATTGTAATTTTGAATGATTACAAAAAATTTTATGGAGATCAGGCTGCTTTTTATGATGTTCTCCCAGTAAAATCAAAAGATGTAACAACATCAAGAGTTTTAAATATAATGATTCTTGCCATACTTGCAGGTTTGATATTTTTGATAGAATTTTTTGGGTTTTTAGTTATTTCGACAGGACCAGAAGGGATAGGAATAAAAGAATTATTTGATCAAATAAAAAGCTTTTTAGATCAATTTCCATCAAAAACATTAATAATGGGAATAATAACACTAATATTTTCCTTGCTTGCAACTTTTACAAGAATTTTGGCATCAATCAGTATAGGTTCAAGCAAAACTTTTAAAGATATGGGAAAATTTGGACCGGTTTTGGTATTTATAATAATAACAATAATAGTTTCAATATTGGGACTTACATTGGGAATGAAATTTTTTGAAACATTTGCATTAAAAGTATCAGAAAGCTCAGCACAAACACAAAGTGGATTTTATTTAGACAAGGTAGAAACTGTAGAAGAACTTACAAGAATATTAGGTTTAGGTACTATACTAAACATTGTAGTATCTTCAGTACAAATATTTTTGACAAATCTCTTCCACAAAAATAAATTAACAGTAGCATAAAAAAAGGCTCAAGGTTTATCCTTAGTCTTAGAATTTAAACAAATCCTCAAGCACGAATATCTGACTCCAAAAATTGTTGATCTCTAAATTTTAAAATTCTAAAATCGCAAACTCGCTAACGCTCAATCAGTGCGATTTTTGACGAATTTTTAAATTTGAAATCAAATCAATTTTTTCCGTATGATATTCTTAGCGTGAGGGTTTGTATACTTTGTCAACAGTAAGCTCAAGGTTTATCCTTGGGCTTTATTTTTTTCTTAGTATAATAAAAAAAGAGGTGACTTATGGAAAAAATATTATTTTTAAAAGGAGAATTTGTAGAAAAAATTTGGGGAGGAGAAAGACTTAAAAAAGAATTTCCCTACCAATTTGAAACAAAAAATATAGGGGAATATTGGGCGATTTCTGCTATGAAAGAATTCCCATCAAAAATTTTGAATGGAAAATATGAGGGAGAAAATTTAGATTTTTTATACCAAAATCAAAAAGATCTTTTTGGAAATGAAAATAAAGAAAAATTCCCTCTTTTAATAAAATTAATTGACGCTGATGATGATTTATCAATTCAGGTTCATCCAGATGATGAAATGGCAAAAAAAGAAAATTCATACGGTAAAAGTGAATGTTGGTATATTTTAAATGAAGATGAGGCATCAATTATTTATGGTTTAAAAACCAAGGATAAAAAATATGCTATAAAAATGATTGATAATAAAAAATGGGAAGAATTATTAAATGTAGAAAAATCTATAAAAGGAGATTTTTTCAAAGTTCCAGCAGGTATGGTTCATGCTATAAAAAAAGGAAGTTTGATTTTGGAAATCCAACAAGCATCAGATTTAACCTATAGACTTTATGATTATGATAGGTTGGATAAAAATGGTAACTTGAGAGATTTACATTTGGAAAAATCAAAAGAGGCAATAAAGTGTCTTGATACAGAAAAAACTCATGAAAATTTAAATGAGAAATCAGAAATTTTATATGATAATGAGTATTTTACAGTAAAAAAAATAAATGTAGAAGAAAAAGATACTTTTGAGAGAAAAGATTCTTACTTATTAGAAAGTGTAATAAATGGAGAAGGCGAAATTATAGTAGATGATGAAAAATATCCAATAAAAAGAGGAGATTTTTTCATTTTGACAAATTATGTAAAAAATTATAGCTTTAAAGGAAGACTTGAAATAGTAGAATCAATGGCAAAATAAAAGACCATCAAAGAATGGTCTTTTTTAAATTCTTTTTTTAATTTTGCTTATCTAAATAAAGTTTTAATCTATCATAAATTAATAAGAATACGATAATCAAAATTAAAGCATCAGCTGCCAAGAAGGAATAATTGTAGGCAAAGGCATATAGGGTGAAATTATTAAATCCTGCAGCATTTGCTGTTGCCATATCATTAAAGAATATAAAGGCACTGATTACATTAAATAATCCACTAACTAAATAAGATATAATGATTGATGGAATATAAGAAAATTTTGTCTTGCTTTTTCCAAAAGAAATTCCAGAAAGTGCAATTGCTGAGAAAGATAAGATATAATCCAAGATAGCTTGGGCTGGATGAATTACATATCCACCAAAAACCATATTCAAAATTCCAAAAATCAAAGCTGCCCAAAAGCCTTTTTTAAATCCCCATCTTATAGCAAAAATTACTAGGGGAAGTCTAGAAGCAAGGGTAACAGATCCGCCAAGTGGCATCCTAAATAAGACTACAAAGGAAAGTATAAATGAAAGAGCTATTGACACTCCTCCTTCAACTATAAACCTTGTATTATTTTTCTCCATAATTATCTCCTTTTTCTATGTTATATTTCATATGTTATCAATTTTAAGTATATCACTTAAATAAGTAAAATAAAAATATTTTGATAAGAAAATACTTTAAAAATATTGGAATATAAGTAAAATATAAATATATTTATGATTGAATTCGAGGGATAGAATGAAAAAATTATTATATATATATAATCCAATGAGTGGACAAAAAACTATTGGAAATCATTTAAGTGAAATTGTAGAATATTTTAGCAAAAAATCTTATTTTCCAACTGTATACGCTACTCAAAAAGCTAACGATGCTAGAGAAAAAGTAAAAGAATTTTCAAAAGAATACGATGAAATTTTGGTAAGTGGTGGTGATGGAACTTTGGATGAAGTTGTATCAGGCTTATTAAAATCAGAAGAAAAATCTATAATAGGATATATTCCAACAGGATCTACAAATGATTTTTCAAGATCATTAAAAATACCAACAGATATAAAAAAAGCTACAAAGATTGCTATAAATGGTGAGACTATGGATATAGACGTTGGAAAATTTAATTCAAAATTTTTCACCTATGTTGCAGCTTTTGGGTCAATTGCCCAAGTTTCTTATGAAACAGACCAATCAATGAAAAATATTTTTGGTAGATTTGCCTATATACTAGAAGGAGTAAAAACTGTTTCAAATTTAAAAGCTTACAAAGCAAAAATAACAATAGATGATGAAGTTTTTGAAGGAGAATTTATCCACTTTATGGCAACAAATTCTGTATCGGTTGGAGGCTTTAATAATTTTTACAAAAAAAATATTGGTCTTGATGATGGAATTTTTGAGGCAGTTTTAATAAAAAAACCAAACGGGCTTATAGAACTAAATCAAATTATCGAAGGACTTAGAAGTAAAAAAGAAAATGATAATGTGATTTTTAGATCGGGTTCTGTTTTCAAAGTTGAAAGTGATGGGAAAATTTCTTGGACTTTGGATGGAGATTATGGTGGATCTTATAAAAAAAGTGAAATAAAAGTTTTAAATAGAGCTGTAAAAATGAGATGTGGTTTTTCAAAAGATTCAAAAGAGCTTATAGCTAATAAAAAAATGATTGACAAAAAATCTTAGTGGTAGTATACTGTAAAATTATTTCATTTACTATTTGGCCGAAAAAGGTTATAATAAAAGAGAGAACCTAGGAGGTCAAAATGTTTAAAATCGGTGATAAAATAGTTTATCCTATGCATGGGGCAGGGATAATAGATTCTGTAGAAATTAAGGAATTTTTAGGCGAAGAAAAAGAATATTTTATTCTTAAGATGCCTATAGGTAACATGGATATTTCAATTCCAAAATCAAATATTAATAAAATGAATATAAGGGATGTTATATCAAAAGAAGAAGGAGAGAAAATACTTAAAATTTTAGAAGAAGATCCAGAAGATTTAAACAATAATTGGAATCTAAGGTATAGAGAAAATCAAGAAATTTTAAAAACTGGAGACATTTTTAAAATTGCAAATATGGTAAGAGACCTTGTTGCCTTAGACGATGACAAGGGACTTTCAACAACGGAGAAAAAACTCTTAAACAGAGCAAGAAGAATTATGGCTAGCGAATTAGTTATGTCAGGTTCTTTAGAAAAAGATGACGCTGAAAAAATGATTGACGAATCGATAGGATTATAATCCAATATTAGGAGAAAAAAATGTTTAATAGAATATTTCGAATTATGTTTTTCGTAATTGGAGCTATTCTAGGCATATCTGTATTTAAATTGGTACTATCTGTTGTGAATTTTACAATAGATAGTTCTGTTTTTTTTGTTGCAGCTAATGTCTTAGTAGCTTTATTATTTGCGATATTATTTTATTTTTTATCAGGATTTATTTATAAAATGCTGGAAGATGTGTTTATGAAATTGGAAAAATATTTGGAGGATTTGCCCCCATTAAGTGTTGCTGTTGGAATAAGCGGAGTAATTGTAAGTTTAATTTTAGCATTTCTTGTAACCAGACCACTAAGCTCTTTATCATTACCACTTGTTGGTAATTCAATTTTTGTGCTATTATCTATTATTATTTATTTGGGCTTTGGACTTTTGGGTTGGAGGATTGCATCAAAATATCCAGACAAGTACCCTCAAATATTTCAAAAGGTAAAAGAGGTAAAAATACAAAATAGAAAAGAAAGTAAAAAGAATTTAGATAAGGATTACTCCTCAAAATTAATTGATACATCTGTATTAATTGATGGAAGAATTTTGGATATTATAAAGATAAATTTTATTGAAGGAAAGCTTATAATACCAGAATTTGTTCTAGAAGAACTTCAACACATAGCAGATAGTCCAGACGATTTAAAAAGAGAAAGAGGCAGACGTGGACTTGATGTTGTAAAAGAGATTAAAAAAAATAAGGAAATAAACTTAGAAATAAGTGATATAGATTATCCAAAAATAAAAGAAGTTGATTCAAAATTATTAAAATATGCTCAGGATACGGGGGCAAAAATATTTACCAACGACTACAATTTAAATAAAGTTGCAGATGTACAAGGGATTACAGTACTAAATATAAATGATTTAGCAAATGCTATGAAAACAAAAGTTCTTCCAGGAGAGCTTATGGAAATTGAAGTTATAAAAGAAGGAAAATCTAGAAACCAAGGAGTTGGGTATCTTGAAGATGGAACTATGGTTGTAGTTGAAGATGGAAAAGATTTAATTGGAGAGAAAATAAATACAACAGTAACAAGTGTTTTACAAACATCTGCAGGAAAAATGATTTTTGTAAAGGCGAAGGAATAGTATGATAGATGGGAAAAAAATATCAGCAGTAATTACAGCAGCAGGTAATGGACTTAGGATGAAATCAGATAGGGCCAAACCTTACATAGAATTAAAAGGAAAAAAAATTCTTGAAATATGTCTTGATACAATAGTATCCTTAGAAGAAATCGACCAAATAATTGTAGTAATTAGAAAAGATGATGAAAACTATTTAAAAGATATTATCAAAAAATACGATAAAAAAATATCTTATGTATTTGGCAAACAAACAAGAGAACTATCAACCTATGAAGGCTTAAAAGCTGTAGATAAAAATTCTAAATTGGTCTTAACTCATGATGGGGTAAGACCTTTTGCAAGTAAAGAATTATTTGAAAAAGTAATAGAAAATTCAAAAGAATATAAGGCAGTAATAAGTGCTGTAAAATCAAAAGATACGGTAAAAATTGTAGACAAAGATTTATTAGTGAAAAACACACCACTTAGAAAAGAAGTCTATAATGTTCAAACACCTCAAGCTTTTGATAAAGAACTAATTTTATCTTATTATAAAAAATATATACAAAGTGATTTTACAATTACAGATGATAGCCAACTTTTTGAAATCTTTAGTGAAGAAAAAATAAAAGTGGTTGAAGGTGAATACTCAAATATAAAAATGACAACACCAGAAGATTTGATATTTGCTAGAGGATTTTTGGAGGATTAGATGAGAATTGGATTAGGATATGATGTTCACAAATTAGTAGAAAATAGAAAATTAATCCTTGGTGGAGTAGAATTTCAATATGAAAAGGGACTTTTAGGTCATTCTGATGCAGATGTTTTGGTTCATGCCATAATGGATGCAATTCTTGGCGCCTTAAATCTTCCAGATATTGGAAATTTGTTTCCAGATACAGATGATGAATATAAAGACATATATTCTATAAAACTTCTCGATAGGGTAGTAGAATTAATGGAAGAAAAATCCTATAAAATTGGAAATTTAGATACGGTAATAATTTGTGAAATGCCCAAAATTGCACCAAAAAGAGAAGAAATTCAAAAAAAATTGGCAAAGCATTTAAAAACAGATATAGAAAATGTATCAATAAAAGCATCAACCTCAGAAAAATTATCTTTCACAGGGCGTGGAGAAGGAATTGAGGCAAGAGCTGTAGTTTTATTAGAAAAAATAGATTAAGAATATAAATTTGAAACTATTTAAGGTATAATCATCCTTAAACGAAGGGAGTTAAAATGAAAAAATTATTTACTTCAGAATCAGTTACAGAAGGACATCCAGATAAGGTTTGTGATCAAATATCTGATGCCATATTAGATGAATGTTTAAAACAAGATAAAAATTCAAGGGTAGCTTGTGAATGTATAACAACAACAGGACTTGTCATGGTTGTTGGAGAAATTTCTACAAATGCTTATGCACCAATAGAAAATATTGCTAGAGAAACAATAAAAGAAATAGGATACGATGATCCAAAATTAGGATTTGATTATCAAAATGTAGCAGTTTTGACATCTCTTATAGAACAATCACCTGATATTGCCCAAGGTGTTGATGATTCTATGGATTTTAAATCAACAAATGATAAATATGACAAAATTGGAGCAGGCGATCAAGGAATGGTATTTGGATATGCGGATGATGAAACAGAAGAATATCTTCCACTATCAGTTGTTTATGCTCAAAAACTTGCTCAAAGATTAACTTATGTAAGAAAAGAAAAAATTCTTAACTATTTAAGACCAGATGGCAAAAGCCAAGTTACAGTTGAATATGAAGATGGAGTTTTAAAAAGAGTAGACTCAATTGTTATTTCAACTCAACACTCAGAAGATGTAAGTCTTGAACAAATTAAAAAAGATATTATAGAAAAAGTAATCAAAGAAGTAATAGATCCAAAATACATCGATGATGATACAAAATATTATATAAATCCAACAGGAAAATTTGTAGTTGGTGGTCCAAAAGGAGATTCTGGACTTACAGGAAGAAAAATAATTGTAGATGCTTACGGTGGATATTCAAAATCTGGTGGTGGAGCATTTTCTGGAAAAGATGCTACAAAAGTTGATAGATCAGCAGCTTATATGGCAAGATATGCGGCAAAAAATATGGTTGCAGCTGGCCTTTGCAAAAAATGTGAAATAGGAGTAGCTTACGCAATAGGAGTTGCAAAACCACTTTCAATTTATGTAGATAGTTTTGGAACTGGAAAATATGAAGACGAAAAATTATCAGAAATTGTAAAAGAAGTATTTGATTTTAGACCTCAAGCAATAATTGATAAACTAGATTTACAAAGACCAATTTTCAAAAAAACAGCAGCTTACGGACATTTTGGAAGAAATGACCAAGATTTTACTTGGGAAAAATTAGACCAAGTTGATAAATTAAAAAATAAATAGGAGAGGCCATGTCAAGGTTTAGAAAAAGTGTTGCAATAGATTTAGGAACAGCCTCAGTCCTAGTTTTCGTTGAAGATAAGGGAATTTGTTTAGAAGAACCTTCAGTAATAGCAAAAGACACTCTTACTGGAAAAATACTTTCAGTTGGAAAGGATGCAAAAAAAATTTTGGGAAGAACTCCTGGAAATGTAATTGCTCTAAAGCCATTAAAAGACGGGGTAATTGCTGATTTTAATGCAACAGAAGAAATGCTTAAATATTTTTTGAAAAAATCTTTAGATAAATCCTTTTTCAAACCAGATCTTTTAATTTGTGTGCCAAGTAAGGCTACTCAAATTGAAAAAAGAGCTGTACTTCAAGCTGCTGAAAATGCAGGAGCACATAGAGTCTATTTAATTGATGAACCTCTTGCTGCAGCAATAGGTGCAGATATAGATATTACAGATGAAAAGGGAAATATGGTTATAGATATTGGAGGAGGAACTTCTGATATAGCTGTAGTTTCTATGGGACAAATTGTAACTAGTGATTCAATAGAGATTTCTGGAGATACTTTTGACAATGATATAAAAGATCATATTAGAAAAAGATATAGGATGCTAATTGGAGAATCTAGTGCTGAGAAAATAAAAATAAAAGCACAAGAAACTGAAATTACAGACTCAATTGAAGTTGTAGGAAGACTAATAGAAGATGGGCTTCCATCAAGAATTTATATTCCAGTAGAAGAAATATATGCTTGTTTACTTCCATCAATTGATAAAATTGTAAATGGAATAAAAAATGTTTTGGAACAAACACCACCAGAACTAGCTGCAGATTTATACGAAAGAGGTATATTCTTAACAGGTGGAGGAGCGTTAACTTTGGGTCTTTCAAAAAGAATAAATGAAAGGCTACAAATTGGTGTAAAAATTGCAGAAGAACCTAAAGAGTGTGTAATAAAAGGAACTGCAAGTGCCCTCACATGGATTGACAATATTGATGAAGAAAAGAATGAGTCAATGAAAGCCAAGCAAAAACAGCTTGAAAAAAAGGAAAAAATGAGGAGAAGATAATGACAAAAAAATTAGTTTTCGTAAGACATGGACAAAGTGAATGGAATCTTGCCAATAAATTTACAGGTTGGGTAGATGTTGATTTATCAGAAAAAGGAGTAGAAGAAGCAAAAGAAGCTGGAAGAAAAATAAAAGAAGCTGGAATTAAATTTGATGTTGCTTATACATCAATTTTAAAAAGAGCTATCAAAACTTGTAACTTTGCTCTAGAATATTCTGACCAATTATTTGTTCCACAAGTAAAATCATGGAGATTAAATGAACGTCACTATGGAGCACTTCAAGGATTAAACAAAAAAGAAACAGCAGAAAAATATGGAGATGAACAAGTTCATATTTGGAGAAGATCATATGATACACTTCCACCAGCTTTATCAGAAGAAGATGCAAAACAACAAGCAAACCAAGATAGATTTAAAGAATTTCCAAAAGAAATAATCCCAGTAGCTGAAAATTTAAAAGTAACACTAGAAAGATGTCTTCCATTCTATACAGATAACATTGCAAAAGATTTATTAGATGGAAAAACAGTTTTAGTTGCAGCACACGGAAATTCCCTAAGAGCTATGGCAAAACACTTAGAAAAAATATCTGATGACGATATAATGGACTTAGAAATTCCAACAGGAAAACCACTAGTTTACGAATTAGATGATGAACTAAATGTAGTAGAAAAATATTATTTATAAAAAAATATAAAATCCTTAAAACTTTTTGTTTTAAGGCTCTTTTTCTTTATGAAAATAATAGACATTATCAATTGCCGAGTATAATAATAGTGGAGGATATTATGACTAAAAAAATTGATATTAATAAGGATATTTATGATTTGGTTAATCATGATGATAAATTGAAAGAAGATCTTATAGGTCTTGGTTTTAAAAATCTTTCTAATTCTCTTATGCTTAAAACTATAGGCAAGAAAATGTCTATTAGACGCGGGGCAAAGATGGTTGGAATTGATAATGTTGAGAAAAAATTAGAAGATTTGGGTTATGAAATTGTTAACTCTTATGATGATTTAGAGGTCAAAAATAGAAGAGGACTCATTAAATCTTATGTAAAAAGATTGTCAGAAGGGGAAGATCTTGAAAGTGTTAGAAAGGATTTTGTAAAAAATTTCGAAAATGTTTCATCTTCTGAAATTATGGATGCTGAAGAGGCTCTTCTTGAAGGAGGAGTTGATAGGGCTGATGTTCAAAGACTTTGTGATGTTCATTCTTCACTTTTTCATGGAAAAACTGAAAGTGAAGATGGAAAAGATTTGAAATTAATAAATATTTCTGGACATCCTCTTAGATTTTTCTTTTTGGAAAATGAAAAAATAAAAGAGCTTATAGATTCAGGAGAAAACAGTCAAGATTTGGAAAAGATTAAGGATATTTCCAATAAAATTACTTCCCATTATAGGAAAAAGGGGGATTTGATATATCCTTTGTTAAAGGAAAATTATAAAAAGCCAGGTCCATCTGAAATTATGTGGGGCGTGGATATAGAAATTTCTAAAAATTTCAAAAAAGCTTTCAAAAAATCTGATTTTGATGAGATCAAAAAGGTATTTGAAAGAGTAAGGGAGATGACTTATAAGGAAGAAAATATCTTGTTTCCTTTGATGGAAGATGTAATTTCTAATAAAGATTTTTTAGGTCTTTATGAGGATTTGAAAGCTTATCCTGATGATATAATCAAAAAAGAGATTTGGGATGAGAGAGAAAATCTTAAAGATGAAACAAATTCTGAGGATGGATATATTAATTTTTCTAAAGGAAAGATGAAAATCGATGAACTTGAGGCCCTTCTAGATACTTTAGAAATTGAGATAACTTTTGTTGATAAAAATGATATAAATTCTTATTATAATGACATAAAAGGTGAAAAGATTTTTAAAAGGGCAAAAACATCCTTGGGCAGGGAAGTTTATTCATGTCATCCACCCAAAGTTGAGCCAATTGTAAGAAGGCTTATTGGTGAATTTAAAGAAGGAAGCAAGGATAAATTTCAAATTATAAAAAACATAAAAGGCCACGACCACGCAGTGACCTATTATGCAGTTAGGGATAAAAACGAAAATTATTTGGGAGTTTTGGAAACTGTCCAAGACCTTTCTTTCTACAAATCTTATCTTGAAATTTGGGATAAGGCTAAGAAGAAATAAAAAAAAGACTTTTAATCTTTTAAATAGATTAAAGGTCTTTTTTATTTAAAATATAGGTGGACTAATAGCGAATATAATCGCACATTCACTTTTTGTTGGATTTTTCCATCTATGTTTTGTTCCACTTGGAATTCTTACGGAATCTCCTGTATTAAGCAAATAGGTTTCTGCTTCTAACATTAATTCTATTTTTCCAAGTGAGCAAACCGCAACTTCTTCACCTTTGTGAGTGTTAAAATCATCTGAATTATATTGAAAAGCTGAAAGTTTCATTTCACAAAGCTGCACATCGCCTTTCATATCTGGACTTAAAAGATCATAACTTAATTGGTATTCGTCCGAATCAGATCTTCCACTTGTAATTCTTATTCTATTTTCTTTTTTTACAAGCATAGCTGCTTCTTCGTTTTCTTCTTCAAGTAAAGTAAACATAGAAACATCTAAATGTTTTGAAATTAATTTTAATGTATTTAAAGAAGGATTTGCTTTTCCACTTTCTATTTGGCTAAGCATGGATGGGGAAACGTCAATTTCATTTGCTAAATCCTTGAGTGATAATTTTTTTATATTTCTAAATTTTTTTATATTTGATCCTAATTTATCTATTTTAATCACCCTTTCTATTTTTAATCGCTTAATCATTATACCATATACTTTTAATTAATTTTATTTTCATAAAAAGTTGACAATGTTTTCATATGTGATAGAATTAAATTAAATTAAATATAATTAAATATAATTTAATAAACGGAGGGGAAAATGGAAATTAGTAAATTTATAGAACAAGAACCAATTTTACAAAATGTAAAAAATGAAAAAGAGACGGTATGGATCAATAAAAATAAGAAAAGTGGCCAAGAAGTATGGGATAATTTTCCTTTTGATGAAAATGATATCAAAGATGCTGAGAACAGATTAAAAAGATTTGCCCCACTTTTAATGGAGTATTTTGATGATACTAAGGCTACAAATGGAATTATAGAATCACCTCTTAAAAAAATTCCAAATATGGAGAAGGTTTTGAAAGAAAAAACTTCTTTGGAAGGAAATTTATATTTGAAAATGGATTCTCATTTGGCTGTAGCTGGATCTATTAAGGCAAGGGGAGGAATTTATGAAGTTTTGTACCATGCTGAAAAACTTGCAATGGAAGCTGGAATGCTAAAAAAAGATGATGATTACAGAATTTTAGCTAGTGATAAGTTTAGAGAGTTTTTCTCAAAACATACTATTCAAGTTGGGTCTACTGGAAATCTAGGTTTGTCTATTGGAATTAGTTCAGCAACTTTAGGTTTTAAAGTTATTGTTCATATGTCAAATGATGCTAAACAATGGAAAAAAGATTTATTAAGATCAAAGGGTGCTGAAGTTGTGGAATATGATGGAGATTTTACAAAGGCAGTTGAGCTTGGTAGAAAAAAATCTGACCAAGATCCAAATTCTTATTTTGTTGATGATGAAAATTCTTCAACCTTATTTTTAGGCTATGCAGTTGCTGCAAATAGAATTAAAAAACAAATAGAAGATCAAGGAATAAAGGTTGATAAAGATCATCCAGCATTTTTCTATCTTCCTTGTGGAGTAGGTGGATCACCAGGTGGAGTTTCTTTTGGACTTAAAAAAGTTTTTGGAGATTCTTGCCATATTTTCTACATTGAACCAACTCATTCTCCATCTATGTTAATTGGAATGGCAACTGGATTAAATGGAGATATTTGCGTACAAGATTTTGGAATTGATGGAAAAACAGAAGCAGACGGACTTGCTGTTGGAAGACCATCCGGTTTTGTTGGAAAGGTAATGGAGCCTATAATTTCTGGAATTTTTACAATGAACGACAACAAATTATTTGATTATATGAGAGATTTAAATAATAGCGAGGGAATAAAAATTGAACCATCAGCTTGCTCAGCTTTTGAAGGCCCTATTAAATTATTTGAATATGAAGCTAGTAAAAAATATTTGAAAGAAAATAATTTGCTTGATATTAAAGATAATATAAATCATTTTTCTTGGGCAACAGGAGGAAGACTTGTGCCTGATGAAATAATGGAGAAATATTTAGAAACTTATTTATAATTTGGAGGATAAAATGACTACTTCAACCTTAACAATTGTAGCTTTATTTTTATCATTATTTATTTTGATATTTGCTACAGTAAAATTAAAATTGCATCCGTTTTTTGCCTTATTAGCTGCAGGATTTTCTTTTGGAATAATTTCTGGAATGCCACTTTCTGATATGCTAACAGCTTTCCAAGAAAACATGGGATCAACCATAGCAGGAATTGGAATTGTTATTGCTATTGGAACAGTTACAGGATATTTGCTTGAAAAAAGTGGAGCTGTAGAAACTATGGCTCAAACAATTTTGAAAATAACAGGAGAAAAACACGCTGCCTTGGGACTTGCTATAACAGGATATTTTGTATCAATTCCAGTATTTTGTGATGCGGCAGTTGTTCTTCTTGCACCAATTGCAAAAAGAATTAGCAAAGATACAAAAATTTCTATGACATCAATGGCGGTTTCATTAACAATGGGACTTCATGCAACACATATGTTTGTTCCCCCAACACCAGGCCCACTTGCAGTTGCAGGAATTGTTGGAGCGGATTTAGGATATGTAATAGCTTTTGGTGCTTTGGTATCAATACCTGTAATGCTAGTTGCACATTTTTATGGAGAATTTATAGGAAAAAAATATTATATTGAACCAAAACATGAAATGGAAATTAAAAAAGATCAACAATTACCATCAGTATTTATGTCCTTTGCACCTATTGTTTTACCAATTATTTTGATGTTGGTAAAAACTGTTGCTGATATGATGACAAAAGATTCAGAAGGTTCAAATACTTTATTAAACATTATAAGTTTTGTTGGTGAACCTATGATTGCTTTGTTGTTAGGTATGATAATTGCTCTAATTTCTTATAAAAATTTAAATAAAAATGACAAAGAAATTCATACATTTGATGGTGGATTTGGAGAAGCTTTAAAAACTGCTGGTCAAATAGTTTTAATAGTTGGAGCAGGTGGAGCTTTTGGTGGAATATTAAGAGCATCACAACTACAAGATATTTTAATAGATTTTTTCTCAGGAATAGATATAGGAATACTAGCACCATTTATAATAGGAGCAATATTTAGAACAGCAATTGGTTCAGGAACAGTTGCTATGGTAACAGCAGCAAGTATGCTTGCACCACTTTTAGGAGTTTTGGGAATTTCAAGTCCAATGGGACTTGTTATAGCAATGCTTGCATGTGCATCTGGTGGATCTATGATTTTCCACGCAAATGATGATTTTTTCTGGGTAGCAACATCAACATTAGAACTTGATACAGGTCTTGGATATAAATCATTCTCAGTAGCATCAGTACTTCAAGCTTTAACAGGTTTGGCAGTAGTTTTTGTTTTGAAATTAATACTTCTTTAATATAAAAAGATGAGGACTTTAGAAATTCTCATCTTTTTAATTAAATATTTAAAATTTACCTTTCTCTAGCAAAGGCAAGATCTTTTACATCTTTTCTTCTGATTGATGCAAAAATTGAACCTGATATGTTATGCCATATTGAAAATATTGCTCCTGGAAGTGTTGCTAGTGGATTTAGGGCAAAATTTGCTGTTGCAAGTTGGATGGCAAGACCTGAGTTTTGCATGCCGACTTCGATTGATAGGGCAGTTTGCTTGTCGTAATCCATTTTAAATAATTTTGAAACGCCAAGACCTAATAAAAGTCCCAAAGCATTGTGAATCATTACTATTAACAAAACTATAAGCCCTGATTTTGCGATTTTTTCTGCATTTGCTCCGATTATTCCTGAAATTATTAAAATAATTGCAAGAGATGATATTAGTGGGAAAATTGATTTTGATTTTTCCATTTTTTCTGGACTTAGTTTTTTTGCAAAAATTCCCATCAAAACTGGTATTAATATTACTGTAACAACTGATTTAAACATTGCAAAAATTGAAACTTCTACCCATCTTCCTGCCAAAAGATAAACTAAAAAAGGTGTTACAATTGGAGCGAGGAGGGTTGATAAAATTGTCATAGAAACTGACATTGAAACATTTCCTCCAGCTATGTGGGTTATTACATTTGATGCAGTTCCTCCAGGGCATGAACCAACAAGGATAATTCCTAAAGCAATATCTCTATTTACATTAAAACCAACTGCCAAAATCCAAGCTATTAGTGGCATAATTGTAAATTGTGCCAAGGATCCTATAAAAATATCCCTAGGATTTTTCAAAATTTTCTTAAAGGCATCGGCCTCGATTGATGTTCCCATTCCAAACATGGCAAGGGCAAGAAAAATTGTGGTGTAATTTGTCATCCAAGAAAAATAATCTGGGACAAAATAGGCTACGACAGAAAATATTACAATAATTAAACCGATATTTTGAGTTATTTTATCTGAAATTCTTGAAAATTTTTCCACGTTTACACCTCATAAATAAAATTGTCAATTAATCTGGTTTTTCCGATATATACGGCAATTGCAACCAAGGTGTCTTTGTTGAAATTCTCTACATCTTCTATTGTTTCAAGGTCTACTGCACTAATATAGTCGATTTTTGCAAGTTTTTCTGATGAAATTATCTCTTCCATTTTTTCCAAAACTTCTTTTACGCTTGCTCCATTATTTGCCATTTTTTCTCCCTCAAAAATTGCTTTTGAAAGGCAAAGAGCAGCCTTTCTCTCGTCATTTGAAAGATAAGTATTTCTTGATGACATAGCAAGACCATCTTCTTCTCTTACAATAGGGCAAGCAACAATTTCAACTGGAATATTTAAATCAAAAACTAATTTTTTGATAATTGCAAGTTGTTGGGCATCTTTTTGTCCAAAATATGCCCTGTTTGGGCCAACTATATTAAATAATTTTGTACAAACTGTACAAACTCCCCTAAAGTGTCCCTCTCTTCTTGCTCCACACAAATTATCAGAAAGTCCATTTATATCTACAAAGGCTTTTTTGTCATGATACATTTCGCTTGGTTCAGGATTAAAAATAAAATCTGCTCCCAAATCTTCACACAATTTGCTGTCAGCATTTATATCTCTAGGATAAGCTTCCAAATCTTCATTTGGTCCAAATTGAATAGGATTTACAAAATCAGAAACAACAACTATGTCATTTTCTGAAACTGCTTTTTTTATTAGGCTGGCATGGCCCTTGTGCAAAAATCCCATGGTAGGAACAAGACCTATGGATTTGCCCTCTTTTTTGAAATCTTTTAAAATTTCTCTCAACTCGTCAATTTTTTTGATAACTTTCATTTTCTTCTCCTCTAAAAATATTTAGAGATAGCCTAATACACCACTAAAAATTATTTATGATAACTTCCCATGTTTTTCGTAAGATGAAATTTTACTAATCTTATTTTCACCGTCTACAAAAACAACCTTTGGACTATAATTTTCCAAATCTTTTTCGTCGTAAGAGGCATAAGCCATAATAATTACCATATCACCCTTAGAACAAAGTCTAGCAGCAGCTCCATTTAAACAAATGATTCCGCTGTTTTTTTCTCCAGCTATGGTATAAGTTTCAAGTCTTTGACCGTTATTAATATTTACAACTTGTACTTTCTGATACTCTCTAATTCCAGAAGCTTCAAGCAAGGCTTCATCGATAGTGATTGAACCTACATAGTTAAGTTCAGCTTGAGTTACAGTTGCCCTATGAATTTTTCCTTCTAACATTTCTATATACATAAAATCTCCTAAAAAAATAAGCAAGGAAAAAATAGTTTATATAAAAAAACCAAAATCCTTGCATAAGTAACAAATTATTTTGAGTCTCATTAAATATATAAGCTCATTTTTTAAAAATTAAAATATAATGGTGTAAAAGAGTATAGTTTTAAAAACTTAAATACTATCTCTATAAGTATTATAAGGTATAAATATAAAATTAACAATGTTTTAAAAATTTATTCAATAATATAAGTTGAAACTTTATAAATAGATTAAAATTTCTTAATTTCAGATTTTATAAATTTTTGTTATAATTTAATTAAAGAAAGTAAGATAAGAAAAATAAATTATATAAAGGAAGACAAAAATTTTTAAACACCATGATTACGTTTTCACAAATTAAATTTTAATTTTTTATCTTAAAATATTTAATTAAAAAGGAGGAGGCTATGAGTTTTTGTTATAAATTAGATAAGGACAAGTTCGATGAATTTTGTGAATTTTTGGATGAAAATATTGGCAAAAAAGGCGCAGTTATGCCTGTTTTACAAAAATGTCAAAATCTTTTTTCCTATATTCCAGAAGAAATAGTTGATTTGATGGCTTTAAAACTTGGGGTTTCATCAAGTGAGATTTATGGGGTTGCAACTTTTTATTCGCAATTTTCCCTAAAACCTAAGGGAGAGCATGAAATTTGTGTTTGTTTAGGAACTGCTTGTTATGTAAAAGGAAGCGATAAAATCTTAAAATCATTGTCAGATGAACTTGGAATTGAAGTTGGAGATACAACAGAAGATGGAAAAATTTCCTTAGCTGAAGCAAGATGTATTGGCCAATGTGGAATTGCTCCAGTAGTAAGTATTGATGGAAATCTTGATATTGGAAATGTATCTAGCGCTGATGTTCATAAAATTATTTCTAAAGCTAAGGAGATGGATCATGAATAAGGATAAATTATTACATATTAAAGAAAAATCTCTAGAAGAATTAAAAAATCGCCTAGATTACGAAAAAGTATATGAAGATAAGGATGGAAATTTTAAATTAAAGGGAAAATTTTACGAAAATCAAACTAGATTAGTTTTAAAAAATTGTGGAATTATTGACCCAAATAATATAGACGAATACATAAGCCAAGATGGATATTTTGCCTTAAATAAGGCGATTTTCGATCTTGATAGAAAAGAAATAATTGACATAATAAAAGATTCTGGACTAAGAGGAAGAGGGGGAGCAGGTTTTCCAACTGGAAGAAAATGGGAAGCTGCTTTTAATCAAGATACAGATACAAAATATATAATTTGTAACGCAGACGAGGGAGATCCTGGTGCTTTTATGGATAGGTCTATTTTGGAATTTGATCCTCATTCTGTTTTGGAAGCCATGACAATTTGTGCTAGGGCAATTGGCTCAAAACAAGGTTATATTTATGTAAGGGCAGAATACCCAAAAGCTGTAAAATCTTTGCAAAATGCAATCAAACAAGCAAGAGAATATAATCTTTTGGGAGAAAATATTATGGGGTCAGATTTTTCTTTCGATATAGATTTAAGACTTGGAGCAGGTGCCTTTGTTTGTGGTGAAGGAACAGCCTTAATGGAATCAATAGAAGGCAAAAGAGGAATGCCAAGAAATAAAGAGTTTAGAACAACAGTCAAGGGACTTTGGGGAAAACCTACAGTAATAAATAACGTAGAAAGTTTTGCCAATATTGCTCAAATTATAAACAAGGGTTCTTCTTGGTTTAGATCATTTGGAACAGAAAAATCTCCTGGAACAAAAGTATTTGCCCTAGTTGGAAAAGTAAAAGAATCAGGACTTGTTGAAGTTGAAATGGGAACAAGCATAAATAAAATTGTTTATGACATAGGTCTTGGAATTCAAAACGACAAAAAGGCAAAGGCAGTTCAAACTGGAGGACCTTCCGGTGGATGTATTCCAACAAAATTATTTGATACAGCTTGCGATTTTGAATCCTTAAAGGAAATTGGATCAATAATGGGATCTGGTGGAATGGTTGTAATGGATGAAGATGATTGTATGGTCGACGTTGCAAGATTTTTCTTAGAATTTTCCGTAGATGAATCTTGTGGAAAGTGTACTCCATGTAGAATTGGAAACAAAAGATTATTTGAAATGCTTGATGATTTGACCAAGGGAAAAGCAAATGAAGAAACTTTGGAAAAATTAGAAGAATTATCAAAAATAGTTTCAGAAACATCTCTTTGTGGACTAGGTCAATCAAGCCCAAATCCTATAATTTCTACCATGTACTATTTTAAAGATGAATACCAAGCCCACGTTGGAGAAAATAAAACTTGCCCTGCAAAAAGATGTAGGTCTCTTTTATCATATTTAATCGGAGAAAAATGTATAGGATGTGGCAAGTGTAAAATGCTTTGTCCGGTGGGAGCAATTTCTGGAGAAAAAAGAGAAAGACATGAGATTGACCATGATAAATGTATAAAATGTGGTCAGTGTATGGAAAATTGCCCGATTGAGGCAATAGCCTTGGTTTAGGAGGTTTTCATGATTAATTTAACAATAAATGGAAAAAATGTAGAAGTTTCTGAAGCTACAACAGTCCTTGATGCAGCAAGAAGTTTAAATATAAATATACCAACTCTTTGCCATATGGATCTTCAAGATATAAAATTTGTAAACAAATTGGCATCATGTAGGGTTTGCTTGGTAGAAGATTTAGATAAGGGAAAATTTATTCCTTCATGTGCTACCTTTGTAAAAGAAGGAATGAATATAAGAACAGATAGTCAAGAAGTAATAAAGGCAAGAAGAACCATAGTAGAACTACTCTTATCAGACCATCCAAATGATTGTTTAAAATGTGCAAAAAATTTAAATTGTCAATTGCAAAAATTAGCCCACGATTTAAACATTAGAGAAATAAAATATACAGGAGAAATGAGAAATCTCCCAATAGATGATAACTCCTATTCTCTAGTAAGAGATCCAAATAAATGCATACTTTGTAGAAGATGTGAAACTATGTGTAACAAGGTCCAAACAGTAGGAGCCTTGGCAGAAGTTGGTAGAGGATTTAATACCCATGTTGGATCAACATTTAATAGGTCCATGTTTGAAACAACCTGCACATTTTGTGGCCAATGTTTGTCAGTTTGTCCAACAGGAGCTTTGACAGAAAAATCAAATATAAAAGAAGTTTGGAAATTATTAGAATCTGATAAACATATAATAGTCCAAGTAGCTCCTGCAGTAAGGGTTGCTCTAGGAGAAATGTTTGGAAGAAATCCAGGTGAATCTGTAGAAGGAGAAATGGTAACAGCCTTAAAAAACTTGGGATTTGAAAAAGTATTTGATACAAATTTTGCAGCAGACTTAACTATAATGGAAGAAGCAAATGAATTTGTTCAAAGGCTTAATGGAAAAGGTAAGCTCCCAATTCTTACCTCATGTTGTCCAGGCTGGGTAAACTTTATGGAACAACAATTCTCAGACCTAATAGACATACCATCATCATGCAAAAGTCCACATGAAATGTTTGGGGCAATAGCAAAAACATATTATGCAGAAAAAATTGGAAGAAAAGCAGAGGACATAAAAGTAGTATCAGTTATGCCTTGTATATCCAAAAAATATGAGGCAAAAAGAGACGAACTAGAAAACGAAGGCTATTCAGATGTAGATATAGTACTTACAACCAGAGAACTTGGAGCTATGATAAAAGAAGCTGGAATAGACTTTAACAATCTAGAAAAATCTGACTTTGACAATCCAATGGGAGAATCAACAGGAGCTGGAGATATATTTGGAACAAGTGGTGGTGTAATAGAAGCAACAATAAGAACAGCCTATGACACCATAACAGGAGAAGAATTAGAAAAAGTAGAATTCGAAGAATTAAGAGGACTAAAGGGAATAAAACAAGCAAAAGTTGATATAAATGGTCGAGAAATAAAAATAGCAGTAGCAAACGGACTTGGAAACACAAGAAAATTATTAGAAAAATTAAGAAATAAAGAAATAGACCTAGACGCTATAGAAGTAATGGCATGCCCAGGAGGATGTATAGGAGGAGGAGGTCAACCTTACCACAATGGAAAAATATCCATACTAAAAGAAAGATCAAAAGGCCTCTACCAAATAGATAAAAACAAAAAACTAAGAAAATCCTACCAAAACCCATATATCAAAAAACTATATCAAGAATACTTGGGAGAAGTAGGAAGCGAAAAAGCAAAAGAATTACTACACACAAGCTACAAGGCTAGGCCTAAGTTGTAAGAAAAAATCTCCCTACCTTACTTTAAGGTGGGAGATTTTTTTAAAAAATATAATTCAAAATTGATTATGATTTAATGATTATTGGGTATTAAAAATTATAATATAAGATTAATTAATAACATGTAATGTAAAAATAATAAATTTAAAGCAGATAATATTAATAAATACAATTTTAGTAATAAAGGAGAATTTATGGAATTTATTGAACTTGTTAAGAATCGTTTTTCTTGTAAAAATTTTTCTGATAAAAAGGTGGAAGATGAGAAGCTTGATCTTATTCTTCAGGCTGGGAGGTTTGCTCCTACTGCTAAGAATAAGCAAATTCAAAGAATTTATGTTTGTAAGTCTGAAAAGGCACTTTTAAAGGTCGATGATTTAACTCCATGTAGGTACAAGGCTCCTCTTGTTCTTCTTGTGGCCTATGATGAGAGTGAGGCTTTTGTTTATCCTGGTGGAAAATATAATTCTGGGGCTGAGGATGCTTCTATTGTTGCAAGTCATATGATTTTGGCTGCAGCAAGCCTTGGAGTGGATTCTTGTTGGGTTAATTTTTTTGATCCTGATAAGGCAAGTGAGAAATTTTCTTTGCCTGAAAATGAAAAAGTCCTTGCTATGATTGATTTGGGATATGCAAATGATGGGGTAAAGCCTTTGGAAAATCATTTTAAGAAAAAAGATCTTGATGAAACTGTTAAGTTTATTTAATTTTTTATTTGAAGATGTAGGATTTGTATCCTATGTCTTTTTTTATATGTTATTATATAGGTGTTTAGACCATATTTTGATTTTTGAAATTTTAATATAATAAATATTTTGGGTGTATTTTTATTTTAAAAAAGTTAGGAGAAATAATGAAAAAAATAAAGATGGTATTTTTTGATATTGACGGCACTATGATTTCTTTGGATAAGGAGGGTATTTCTGAAAAAACTGCCCTTTCTTTGAGAAAGCTTAAGGAAAATGGGATAAAAATTTGTGTGGCAACTGGCAGGTCTCCTATCCAACTTCCTGATTTTTCTGGAATTTCTTTTGATGCTTATTTGAGTTTTAATGGGTCGTTGATTTTTAATGATAGTGAAGATATTTTTAAAAATCCTCTTTCTAAGGATGATATTTTCACCTTGATGGAAAATGCCAAGGCCATGGATAAGCCTATGGCAATTGCTACTATGGATCTTTATGCCTGTAATGGGACAAATTTTGATTTAGAGGAGTATTTTTCTTTTGGTGGCAGTCAGCCTAAAGTTTATGATGATTTTAAAGATATTATTGAAAATGATGATGTTTTTCAAGCAGTTTTGCCTATTATGGCAAATGAATATGAGAGGGCAATGAAAAATATTTCTTCTACAAAAATTACAGCTTGGTGGGATAGGGCTGTTGATTTGATTCCCAAAAATGGTGGAAAGGGCAAGGGAGTTGAAGAAATCTTATCTTATTATAATATTAAAAGGGATGAGTGCCTTGCTTTTGGTGATGGCAATAATGATTTGGAGATGTTTGAGGCTGTTGGATATGGAATTTGTATGGCAAATGGGTCAAGGGATTTGAAAAAAATTTCCTGTGATGTTTGCAAAAGTGTTGATGATGATGGGATTTATTATTATTTGAAAGATAAGGGAATAATTTAGAATTTTAAAAACCTTGATAGAAATTATCAAGGTTTTTATATTATCTTTTATTTTAGAACAAATTCCATTACAACCGGATTGTGGTCGGAGTATTGGAAATTTTCTTTTGTTTGCGTTTTTATGGTTTTTATTTTGATATTATCTGTTGCCAAAAATCCATCTATAGTTGAAAGGTAGGCGTCTTTTCCTATGTAGGGTTTATCATTTACAACTGATGTTTTTCCATTTTTATCATAGTAAATTTTTATATTTTTTGTTAACATTTCTTTTGGGAAGAGGCTTGGATTCCAAATTCCTTCTGGGAGTTTTTTGTATGTTCCTGAAAGTTCTTGGTTAAAATCTCCCCCAACTAGAAGGTAATTTCCTTTTTTATATTCCTTGTTTACAAAGTCAATTATTTCTTTTGTTTGGGCGATCCTCCCCTTATTTCCTGACTCGTAGGCATCAAGATGGACATTTATTATTACCAATTTTTTATCTGAATTTTTGATGTCTATATAGGATGGGTTGAAGGCTCTTTTTAGATTTACTAGTCTTGTTGGAAATTTGTGGGGGATTTCTTGTTGGTATCTTTTTGATTTTTTTATTTTAAAATCTGTTTGTGTCATTATCCCCGACTCTACTTTTCCCATTGGTGGGATTGGATATGGTATAAAATCTGCCTTGAAATTTAGGGCGAAGCTTGTATTTCCACCTAGATTTTTTCTGATTTTTTCTACTTGGTTTATATGGTAGGTTCTTTTTGAATTTATATCTACTTCTTGGAAAAATTTGATGTCTGCATCCATTTTTTTGCTTGATTTTATTATATGATTTAGAGATTTTTCTACGTGATTTTTATCTATTGGAAAGACCATTTTTCCTCCATCCATAAAAAAATCCGTATCTTTATCAAGTCCTGCGTAGCCAATATTCCAAGTCATTATTTTGTATTTTTCTCCAATTTCTGGTGGTTTTTCACCAAAACCTTGGGCTTTTACATTTTCAACTTTCTCTGGCCTGTACTCTTTTATCCAAAGATAGGACAAAAGTATTAAAAATCCTAGAAGAAAAATTCCTATAATTGAAAATATTATTTTAAATGTTTTTTTCATATTTCACCTCTTATTTTAAAAATTGTCCTAAAAATTATTCTTAGTATAATATAAATACCTATTTTTTGTATATATAAGGTAGAAAATTATAAAGGAAATAAAAATGAAAAAAGAATTTTTAAAAAGATATATGAAAGCGACTGGTCTTGCTTTAAAAGATTTGATCAATGCAC
The DNA here is from genome assembly GCA_900550345.1 of uncultured Anaerococcus sp. Lineage (GTDB taxonomy): Bacteria > Bacillota > Clostridia > Tissierellales > Peptoniphilaceae > Anaerococcus. The sequence continues at coordinate 27,196 of URRX01000003.1, forward strand.
TTTTACTTTCATCGTTAATAAATTTTGTTATTTTGGCAATAGGCCTTGGCGTTTTTAAAATTAAATATTTTATCCTAATAGCATTTTTGATAGCCCTAGTTGATCTTTTGCCATTTTTGGGAAGTGGGATTGTTCTTATTCCCTGGTCTGTAATTTTATTTTTTATGGGAAATGTTAAACTTTCTATTTCTCTTGCGATGTTATTTGTATTGACTTTTTTAGTAAATCAAATACTTAGACCAATATTTTTGAGAAAATCTATCGGTTTAAAGCCAATTTTTACTGTATTAATCACAGGAATTTCCATGTTGATACTTTCCCCAGGACTTGGGCTCTTGTCGGATCAATTATTTCTATGATGCTTGGAGTATTTTTTGAAGTTAAAGAGGCTTTTGATATTGAAAAAAATAAAAAAGATTCAAACAAGCAGGAAAATTAATTATAAAAATTGTTTTAAGAAATGATGAAAGTATAGTGATAAAAAGTTGTAATTATAAATTGAAAAATATATATATTTAATTAATGGTAAATAATATATAAATTGGAGTTAATATGAAGAACGTAAAAATAATAGCAGATTCAGGGTGTAATATAGATCTAGATTTGGCAAATAAATATGAAATCAAAATCCTTCCTTTTAATATACATTTTAAAGACGAATCTTACGTAGACCTAGTAGATATTTCTAGGAAAGAATTTTTTAAAAAATTTAAGAAAAGCAAGGATAGGGTAAAGACCTCAACGCCTTCGATTGGTGATTTTTTGGAAATTTTGCAAGAAGAGTATGACAAGGGTTATAAAAATTTTATAGGTTTTTCTATGACCAAGAAATTTTCTGGAATGAACCAAATGATGAATTTGGCAAAAGAAATTTTTTCGTCTGACAAAGAAGATGTAAAAGTAGAAATTATCGACACAGATACAGCGACAACCGCAGCAATTTATCCAATAATAAAGGCAGCTGAACTTTCAAAAGAAGGCTATGATTTAGATTCTATAGTAGAAAAAACTAAGGAAAATTTAAAATATTGTAATGTAAGTGGTGTTGTAAAAAACTTTGATGCCCTTTCAAGAGGAGGAAGACTTCCAAAAACCATAGCAAAACTTGCAAATCTTATTTCATTTTCTCCGATTTTATGTATAGAAGATGGGGAAATCAAGATTATAAAAAAAGTTAAGGGTAAGAAAAAATCCTATAAACTTTTTATAGAATATTTAAAAGAATTGTGCGAAAAATATCCTTCCTACCATCTTATAATTGGTGGTGGAGATAGTGATAAGGAAATAGAAATTTTAAAAGAAGGATTAAAAGAAGAGATAGAAAAAGCGGAAAAATTTGATGTGATTGATATCACTCCAGTTATAGGTGTTCATTTGGGAAATGGGGTTATTTTATGTTCGGTTTTTCCAGCTGATTAATCAAATTTTTCAATTATTTTTAAAATTCAAATAAAAAAAGTTAAATTCTTAAGAAAATAAAAAAAATATTATTATTAAATAATTCAGACTGTTGACAAACTAAATTTTCACCCATTTCGAGCAGATAAACAACCGTTGATTTCGGTTGTTTATCCCGATTTATCGTACGTAGTGAGTCGAGAAATCTCATGAGATCTCTCCATGCGTTCGTTTCACTCACACTAAAACACGTTTGCTTTTCAAACTTTTTCATGTTATCACACTAGTTTTAGGGATGATTGTGCCAAATCAAGGCACAATCATCTAGTCGAGATGGGTCGTGGCGTAATTTTATTTTAAAATAAATAATAAATTACAAAATTGACTTTGTCTAAATTAAAAGACCCTTCACTAGGGTCTTTAAACTTCTTTTAAAAAATCATCGCTTTCTTACGCAGGTTTTAACCTATTCAAGTTTAAAGGGTTAATGGAAAATCCATCTCTCAGCAATAAGCACCCCTAGCTATTTTCATTATAGGACAAATCTATTTTATTTGCAAAATTTTTTTAATTTTTATTATTTTTTTCAATTGCCTTACAGTATTTAAACAAATAAACTGGAGCAAGTAAAGTCGAAATACTATTATAAAATTCAAAATTTGGAATCCATGAACTTAGCTTATTTTCATCTTCTCTCATTTGAATAGTTTTACAAGGTAGGGTTGTAAAAAAGGCAAAACTAGCATAAATCAAGATCAAATATTTTACAAAAACATTAAGATTGTACCTATCTAATAAATAATAAAGTCCAAAAGAAAAAAATCCTGCAATTATAAAAGAT
>URRX01000004.1 GCA_900550345.1 uncultured Anaerococcus sp.
AATATGCAAAAACACCGGTTGAGGATAGAGAGGAAGAAAAGAAGTTTTATTTGAGACATAGATGGTTTAAACCAAGTCCAATCTATAAAAATTATTTAAATTATTGGATAGGACATGACGAATATTGGCTAGATTATAAGAATGAATCAAAAGAAATACAGACACAATTTACCCTCAAAGAAATTGATGAAATAAAAGAAAAATTTAATACGGATTTAGCTGACTTTAAAGAAGTTGAGGTGAAAGAATGAATTACAAAGATGAAATTGATAATAATATACTTTGGATAATGATATGTGTAATGTTTATGGAAAATCATAGTTTGTTGGAATTTATTGGTTGCTTTTTTGCAGGATTTTTAATATACGGTGCAAATAAAGCTATAGATCATTTTATGTAAAAAAAGAGGTTGTGAGGTGGAAGAATGATACGAAAATTTAGAGCATATTTTAATAAATATAAGAGAATGATATACAACATTGGTGTTGTAAATACAAATAGCATTTTAGTTGATTTTAACGGAGATGGAGATTGTGAATATATGTTTCTTACGAACGATATAAGTTTAATGCAATCTATAGGTTTAAAAGATGAAAATGGAGTGGATATATACGAAGGTGACATCGTGGAATACAGGGACGGTGAAGAATCGTTTAAAGGCGAAGTTATTATTAATTGCTTTGGAGCATATGTAAAAACTAAAAATGACTATATCAGATTTGAAGATTTTTCAGATGAAACTACTAGGCTTGCTGGCAATTGTTATGTAGTAGGAAATATTTACGAAGATCAAGAATTATTAGAAGAGGTAAAAGAATGATTGTAAGACTTTATTATGATGATTGTAGACACTATTCTGATGAGGATTATCCTTGTAAGATTATAAAAGCTGACAATGTAAATGATTTTTGGGATGATTGGTATTGTGATGATGATGTAATTAATTGCAGTAGCGAGAATAGTTCTTATTTGCAATATTTAAGAAAAGATAGAGTTATTGAAATTTGGATAGGAGAAGAAAAATGATATTAAAAATTAAATTTAATTATGCTTGTGAAGTCCAAGTTAGTGAAGAGGAAATGGTTAATATAAAAAAGAGTTTTGATGATGAGGACGTCATTTTTGAATTAACTGAAGATGTTAATGAAATATTTTTAGCTGATGATGGAAGAACAGAAGTTGGTATGATTTCAAATTTTAATTATGAGGTTGAAAAATGAGTGATAAAAAATACCCTGTAATGATGACTAGAAAAGAAATAGAAGTGATTAGTAGCATTATTGACTGTTATATTGAATCTTGTACGAAGAATAGCTATATTATCCCTGATTCAGATATAGTGTTGCAATTGAACTTGAAATTAAAATATAGAATTACAGATGTTAAGGCAGAAGAAGCATTTGCAAAATTGATGGATATGAGGATTAAAAAATGAAAGATTTAAAACCAAATTTTAAAAGGACTTTTTACCGTAAGAATAGGGTAAATGAAGATTTTTTAAATAGGTCAAAAATAACATATTCTATATCTGATGATAAATTACTAAGTTATTGTAACAGATTGATAGATGCATCTTTGAGAAAATATCATATAGGGTGTGAAAAAAGGATAAAAGATTTGAAATCTATCAAATTATTTGAATACCCGATGATAAGTATATCATATGCTGGTAAGTGTGGGTGTGGAGAAAACATATATAATTTGATTACAGATGATGGTCTTGTTTATCCAGCTGTGCATGAGAGTTTTATTAAGTTTTTTAGACCAGATTTGCTAGACAGGTTAGAGGTGGAAGAATGAAAATTGATTTAACAATGTCTGATATAGGACAAATACAACAATTGATTAGGCAAAGGAAAACATCTATATTTGGTTGGGCTAAGAAATATGATGCTGGTTATTTAAGTGAGGAAAGCGAATTAGAAATTGAAACATTGAATGAATTATACAATAAGTTATCAGATTATAGGAAAGATATATGAAAGTTAAAGAATTAATACAAAAACTAGAACAATTTGATGGGGAAAGTCTAATTGAAATATATAACATAAATTATACTGATTGTCGATTTGATGAATATTTTAGCATCGATAGGTTATATTGTGAAGAAAGAAATATAAACAATGTCGCAGTAATAGAAATTAAACATACAGGAGATTAGGTTAGATGAATTTTGGAGAATTAAAAGAGTTAGTTTTGGAATGGGCAGATGATAAGGATTTGCTCCACTATAAGAATGCTGAAAAACAGTTTGGGAAATTTATTGAAGAAGTTTTTGAGTTTAAGACGGAGTTTGACGACAAGCGAAGATTTGCCTCAGAGTGTGTTGATATAAATAATCTTAAACTTGAAATGGGAGATATTTTTGTAACTCTAATTATTTTATGCGAAGACTTGGAAATTGACCCTGTTGTATGTTTGGAGATGGCTTACAAGAAGATTAGTAAAAGGCAAGGTTGTACTATCAACGGGACTTTTGTTAAGAGTGAAGATCTATAATCTTAGGAGATGTGTATGTTGAACGTTGAGAAGTTAAGGCAAGACTGCGAGAAAGCTTTTGATATATGGTTTGAAAGATGGTGGGAAAAAGAGAAATTAGAATCCAAAATAAAAAAAGCTAATCTGAAGGGATACAGAGGCTATGTTGTAAGAATGGACGATTATGGAAAAAAAGAAAGGATATGGATGCGTAAAGAAGCATTCTTGCTAAGATTAAAAGATATGTTACCAGATTTCCGAGTGGAATATAAATATGCAAAAAACATATTTACTAAAAACGACTTTATATATGGGATAAGGATTGAGTGGTAAAAAGGAGGATTTAAATAATGACTGAAATTAGACCGGATTATTATAAATCAAACGGGATAGAAGCTTTTGATGTAATAGATGCATTCAACTTTAATTTTAACCTTGGTAATGCTTTTAAATACATAGCTAGGGCAGGAAAGAAAGATGATAAGTTGGAAGACTTAAAGAAAGCTATAACTTATCTGAAAAGGGAGATTGAAAAGTGCAGCTAGTTTTATATGGCAATCCTGCCACCAAGAAAAATTCTATGCAAATTTATAAAAATAAAAAGACAGGGCAATCTTTTTTGTCCCAGTCTGCAAGGTATAAGGAATATGCGAGAGATTGTGGCAGGCAGATTACGGGGAAATATAAGAAAGAGATAGATTATCCTATTAATCTTAAATGTGTTTATTACAGAAAGACTAGGCATCGTGTGGATCTTACTAATCTTTTGGCTGCAACTTGTGATATTTTGGCAGATTATGGGGTTATCAAGGACGATAATTGTAAGATCGTTGTTGGCCACGATGGTTCTAGAGTTTTGCATGACAAGAACAATCCTAGGGTGGAAATTGAAATAAGGGAAGTTAATGGATATGAATTTTAAATACAAGAATGGTAGTCCTTATGTTAAGAAAAAATTAAATCAGACTTATAATAAGGCGGCAATAGATACTGCTAAAAGCACAGTTACAAGAACTTTAATTTTAAATTTTCTTGCCTTATCCTTGGAAACTTTGCATGATGAATTTGGTTTTGGGGATAAAAGATTAAATCAGTTTAAGGATAGGTTAGAAAATAAGCTAGATTGTATTAATAACGACTATGTACAATGGGAAGATATTAGGGGAAATATTACAATTAAGGAGAAATGATGGTTTATAGGAAAAGAAAAAGTGTTTTAGAGGTCAAAAACGAGATTGAAAGGGAAGGTGTTAAGAAAAGACTAAAGAAATATAAGTATGATCTCGATTATATCGATATGAAAATCGATAAGAGAAATAATCTAAGGGCAAGTATTAATGGTATTAAGGCTTGTATGTCTGATTCTGAGGCAGTCCAAGGGGGTGGGTCTACACAGGAAGAAAAGATAATTAAAGTTATTGATAAAATAAATGATATTGACAGGGAAATTAAGGAAATAAGGCTTGAAAATGCTGATATAAGGTATGCCCTTAAAAATTTAAAAGATGATGATTATAGGTCTATTGTGTATCATATTTGGATTAATAACGATATGACTATGGAGCAAATGGGGAATAAGCTACATTTAAGTAAATCTGCTATCTGGAAAAAATCTGATCATGCTTTAAAGGCTATTAATAAAATACTTAAAGAATATTAAATATAATTTAAGGTAAACAAGAAGTGAATGACAATCTTATCTTTAGATGATATATTATTAAGTGTTAAATTATAAGTCGTTATCAAAACGGCTATGGAGTTGTAAAATTAACATTTTAGGCAGGTGGAAACCTGTCTTTTTTTTATTTAAATTTATGAACTAAGCTGCCAAAACCTCCTTTCTATAAAATATTATTTTATTATCGTTTTTTAAATTGAGTTTGAGTTTTCTTTTTGTTAGTCTTGGCAGCCTAGTTGATGGATTTAAGAAAGGGGTGATGTACTTTGAAGAAATTGACAATTAAACAGAAGAAGTTTGCTGATGAGTACATCAAGACTGGGAATGCTTATCAGTCGGCTATAAATGCGGGTTATAGTGAGAATTATGCTAAAAATGCTACTAAGTTTTTATTGGAAAATAATGGACAGATTTCAAGTTACATCGAAGAAAGAATGAAGGAGCTTGAGTCTTCAACTATTGCAGATCAAACTGAGATATTACAATTCTTGACTAGAATAGTTAGAGATGAAGAAAGAGAAGATGTTTTAGTTAATGTTGGAAACTTCGAGCAAAAGATTCAATCTATGAAGGTATCGGCTAAGGATAGGATAAAGGCTGCTGAACTTTTAGGGAAGAGATACGGCTCTTGGACTGATAAGGTTGATATGACTTTGGAAGTACCAACGATAATTTCTGGAGATGATAAGCTTGAAGACTAATCAAATTTATTTGCCAGATATTGTTGGTAAGGGTTATGCGACTTTCTGGAATTACAAGGGCAGGTATAGGGTTGTTAAGGGGTCAAGAGCTTCTAAGAAATCAACTACTACTGCTATGAATATGATTTATAGGATTATGACATATCCTGATTCTAATGCTCTTGTTGTTAGGAAAACTTATAGGACTTTGAAAGATTCTTGTTTTAACCAGCTTAAGTGGGCAATTCATAGACTTAAGGTTGATAGGTATTGGAAGTCTACTACAAGTCCTTTGGAGCTTACTTATTTACCTACTGGTCAGAAGATACTTTTTAGGGGAATGGACGACCCTTTGAAAATTACGTCTGTTACTGTTGACAAAGGTTATTTGTGTTTTTTATGGATTGAGGAGGCTTATGAGATAATGGACGAAGCTGCTTTTGATACTCTTGATGAATCTATAAGGGGTAAGGCTCCGCCACCGTTATTCAAGCAAATAACCTTATCTTTTAACCCGTAAACAAAACTGCGGCATATATAAGAAATTATATATTGAAAACGCCTTAAATTCGGTGAAAACCCTAAGGGGCAATACCGAGCTAAGCCTTATATTTAAATGGTTGCTTTGAGTGAAAGTGTTTGGTATAATATATCTATAAATGGAAGAAAGAAGGTATGTTATGGGAACACTACTATATTACATTTATTTATTCGTTGTTAAAGAAAGCAACCGCGTTATATACGTGGGAAGCACAAGAACGATTGGTTCTAGAATTAACGAACATAGAAGAAGTATTAGAGAAAGAGATAGAGAGCAACCAATTCATAAATACTTGAAAGAAAACAATTTAGAATTAATAAAAGATGTAGCTATATCAATTGTAGATATAGCTGATTCGAAAGAGGAAGCTTTAAAGTTAGAAACAAAGTACTTTAATAAGTACAAGAAAACAATATCTAATATATGGAAAGCTGAAGACAAAAGCGGTGAATACTCGCCAGTAAGACAACCTTTAATTTGTACTAAAACAAATGAGGTTTATAAATCTCAAAGAGATGCGTCCGAAAAACTAGGTATAAGTAGATATCAAGTAAAAAAGAAGACTGAAAGTGGCGAGTTAAAACCTATGAGAATAAAAGATAATTATATAAATTTAAGTACTGGAGAAACCTTTGTGAATCTTAATCATATTAAGAAAAGATATAATATTGATACAAAGAGAATTACCAAATTATCTAAAAACGGTCAATTAATTCTAGATGGAATGATTATAAGGAAAGTGTAACGACTATCGAAACAAAACCAAGCACCTAATCAGGTGCTTTTTTAATGGAATAGAGTACATTCAAGCGAATGGAAAAAGGGCGGTTCTGAAAAGAACGTGATATAGTCTAATCTTTATAGAAATATAAAGCAGTTCATGAGAGAACGGACACAATCTAGCGAATTGTGTTGAATATAATGGGAATGAACGCCACTGGATTAAGGGGCGTTTTTTTGATGTGGAAAATGATGATGATATTTTAGCTATAACCACAAATTACAAATGCAATGAATGGCTTGAAGAATCGGATAGAAAAGTTTTTGAGAGAATGAAAAAGAATAACCCTAGGAGATACCAAGTCGCAGGTCTTGGCAATTGGGGGATTGTTGATGGTCTAGTCTTTGAGAATTGGCGAGAAGAAAGCTTTGACTTGGAAGATGTTAGGCAATTTCAGTCGGTATTTGGTCTTGACTATGGTTATGTACATGATCCTACGGCTTTTGTTGTTGCCTTTGTGGATTTTAAAAATCATAAGATTTATATTTGGGACGAATTTTACCAAAAGGCTATGACTAATGAAATGATAGCAAAAAAAATCAAAAGTTTAGGTTATGAGAAAGAAAAAATTATTGCTGATTCTGCTGAACAAAAAAGTAATGACAGATTAAGAACTTTGGGACTGACAAGAGTTCAAGGGGCAAAAAAAGGTAAGGATTCTATTATGAATGGGGTTACTTATTTACAGGAATTTGAAATTATTATCCACCCAAAATGTGTAAATTTTCTTACGGAAATAACTAACTACCAATGGGATAAGGGTAAGTTTGGCAAGAATATTAATAAACCAATTGATGATTTTAACCACCTTTTAGATGCTCTTAGGTATGCAACTGAGGAATATCAATTTGGCAAAGGTGGCACTATTAAACTATTTAAAGGAGGTTTTATTTGATAAATACAAAAGCAATCGTTGGCGATTTTAAAGAATTTATAATTGATAAAGATGACCCTTTGGACTTGAAAAGTTTGGAGGGTTTTATTAATGCTCATAAAAACTTGGTAAGTGAAAGATATGAACCTCTTTTGAATATGTACCAAGGTAAGCACAATATTTTATTTAGTAACCCGAAACCACTTAATAAGCCTGATAATAAGGTGGTTATGAACTTTGCTAAGTATATTGTTGATACTCTTAATGGATATTTTTTAGGTATTCCTATTAAAATCAATCATGAAAGCGAAGATTATATCAACAAGCTTACTGATGTTGCTGATTATAACAATATTGATGATGAGCAATACGAACTTGCAAAGGATATGTCTATTTTTGGTGTAGGCTATGAAATGTTGTACCTAGACGAAGAAGCTATTGAAAATATCCTACACGTTAGTCCTTTGGAAACTTTTGTTATTAGGGACAACTCTATAAGAAAAAAGGTCAGATACGGAGTCCATTATTATTTAGATCAAGATAAAAAATTAAAAGGCACTTTTTCAGATGATGAAAAGATTTATTATTTTGAAGAAGGTAAAGACGGACTTTATATTTCCGAGGAATATCCTCATTATTTTGGTTTTTGTCCTATTATTGAATATAGGGAAAATGAGGAGTGCCAAGCAGCTTTTGAATCGGTTTACACGCTTATTAATCAGATTGATAAGGTTATAAGTGAAAAGGCAAATGATGTTGATTATTTTGCTGATGCTTATTTAAAGGTTATTGGTGTAGAGTTAAACGAAGAACAGGTCAGATTTTTAAAAGATAATAGGGTTTGGAACTTGTATAAAACAACGAATGAAGCTGACGGAACTATCCCTGATGTTAATTTTTTACAAAAGCCAGACGCCGACCAAACACAAGAAAATTTACTTGATAGGCTTGAAGAAAAGATTTATCAATTATCTATGGTGCCGAACTTATCAGATGAGAACTTTGGAACATCATCGGGAATTGCTTTATCTTATAAACTACAGGGTTTGGATAATCTTTGTAAATCTAAGGAGCGTAAGTTTACTGCTGGTTTAAATACTAGATATAAATTACTCTGTAATTTGCCAAATTGGGGAGATAAGGAAGCCTACAAGGGAATCACCTATCAATTTACTAGAAACGCCCCTAAGAACGTATTAGAAGAAGCACAGGTTGTTAATTCTTTAAATGGATTGGTGAGCAAGGAAACTGGTCTATCTTATTTATCTATCGTCGATAATGCCAAAGAAGAAATCGAGAAGATGAAAGAAGAAGATGAGTTTGATACAGATATAAAACACGATCATAGCGACGATTGGAGCATGGAAGATGTCAACGACGAGCAAGGAATATTGGAAAAGGCGAGAGTACCAAAATCTTCTGAAATCCAAAAATAGAGATGAAAGGTTCGTAAAAGAACGAATTGCTTATATTTATAACGAGCTTTTAAGAAATATCAATAAAGAAATACAAGGTCAAATTACAAGATTTTCTGATAGCCAAGGAATATCTATAAACGAGGCTAGAAAGAGAATTGAAAAGGCTGATGTTGAAGATTATAAGTATCTTGCAAAAACTTATGTAAAAGATAAAGATTTTAGTCAGAAAGCCAACCGAGAAATGAAGCTTTACAATATTACAATGCGACTTAATAGGCTTGAAATGCTTAATCAAATGGTAAGGCTTCACATTATTGGGACTGGTTCAAAAATTGAAAATGAATTACAAGACCATTTGATAAAAGGATCTATTGATGAGTACAAACGTCAAGCAAGTATCCTTGGATTAAATGTAAACCGAACAGGAATTGAAAGAAGGGCAAGATTTATTGTAAGTCAAGATTATCACAACGCCCATTTTTCCGACAGAGTTTGGCGAGATACGAGAGAATTATCAAGGCGAATTGAAAGAAATATTGAATCTGTTGTAATTCAAGGCAAAAATCCTAGAGAGTTTGCAAAAAAACTAAGGGATTTAGTGAGTAAGGATATTAAAAGTATCACCAACGCTACTGAAAGATTAGCTTATACAGAAAGTGGTAGAGTATGGATACAAACGCAAATTGAAGCATATAAAGACGGTGGTTATGAGTATTTAGAAATAATGACAGAGCCTACAGCTTGTAGGCATTGTAGTCCTCATAATGGGGGTATTGTGAAGATATCAGAAGCGATTGAGGGAGATAATATCCCTTTATGGCATCCTAGGTGTAGGTGTACGACTGTTGCACATTTTAAGGAGAATGAATGAAAGATAGTAATAAAGGATTAAGTTTATCAAGTTTTCTTACAATTTTATTTATAATACTTAAACTTACTGGAGTTATAGATTGGTCATGGTTTTGGGTCTTAAGCCCAGCCATAATACCCTTATTATTAGTCATAATAATTGTAGGAGTGTCGATGGAAGTTATCGAACACTTAAAAGAAGAAGACTATATATCAATAATCAAACAGATTGAAAACTTTTATAAAGATGAAAAATAGTATGAAGAAAATTTTGAAAATTGATTATGAAACTAACAATAAAATATTGTCCAAAACTACCAGAAAGAAAATGGTTACTTAAAAGAGAGGGCGGTGCTTATGAGCAACACGCCCATTTTTTGTGCAAGAAAGATGCTTTAAATGTTAGAAGGTTAATAGATAGCAATAAGTATCCATACAACAAGAAATACAAAATAGCAATGCAAAGGATACTGACAGAAGAAGAATTTAAAAAGCTTGATAAAAAGCAAAGATACTACAATGTAAACAAAGGAATAAAACATTAAAACTAAGCGGGCAGGAGTATGCCCGCTTTTTTTTATTGTCCAAGCTTTAATGACGTTAAACTTTAAGGATAGTTAAGCATTACAACTTTAAATTATGGAGGTAAATATGGCAGACGAAAATAAAAACCAAGTTGAAGAAACAACAGAAGAAATCGAAGAAACAAAAGAAAAAAAGGCTGAGAATAAAGAGCCTGAAAAGAAATATTCTGATGAACAAGTAGACGAAATTATCAAGGAAAAGAAAGCTAAATGGCAAAAGCAACAAGATGAAAAAATAAAAGAGCTTGAAGAAGCCAGAAAGCTTGAAAAAATGAATGAAGATGAAAAGTTGAAGTACGAACTCGACAAGTACAAAAGAGAGCTTGAAGAGTACAAGCAAAGGGAAAATCAATCAGCAATGGCAAAGGTTGCTAAAAATATGTTGATTGAGGAAGGCTTCAATATTTCAGATGATCTCGTGAATAATCTTATAACTGATGAGGCGGAAACTACAAAAGAAAATGTGAAAGATTTTGCAGGTATGCTCAAAGACTTGGTGGAAAAAGAAGTAAACGAAAGACTGAAGGGCAAAAGTCCAGAAGTTAAAAAGACAGGTGTTAAGTCAAGCCAAAGTCAAAGAAGTGAAATTTATGGAATAAAGGACTCTGTCAAAAGACGTGAGGCAATGCTTAATAACCCAGAATTATTTAATTAGGAGGAAATTATGGCAGTATTAGAAAATACAATGAATGCAAGCAACTATTTACAAGTTGCAGACCAAGATTTTGTAAATGTATTTGGAAATCAAATCGAATCTTTACAAGAAATGTTGGGGATACAAAGAGCTACAAAAATGAATATAGGGGATACTATTAAAACCTATAAATCATCTGTAACACTTGCTGATGGAAAAGTTGCGGCAGGAGATGTTATCCCTCTTTCTACAACAAAAAGAGAGCCAGACCAAACTTATACTTTGGAATATAACAAGTACAGAAAGTTAGTGCCAGCAGAGGAAATCCAAAAAAGAGGATTTGCAGTTGCAGTTGCAGACACAGACGACTTAATGACAAGACAAATGCAAGAAAATATAAGAAATGATTTATTTACCCAAGTTAAATCTACTAAGAAAACAGCAGACGCTTTTGGGGTTCAAGATGGATTTGCTAAGGCTTGGGGAAATGTTAATACAGCATTTGCAGGAGAAGGGGCAGGAACTATTGTTTTTGTAAATCCTTTAGATGTATCTGATTATTTATCTAAACAAAATATATCAGTTCAAACTGCGTTTGGTTTAACTTATTTAACAAACTTTATGAATACAACAGTAACTATTGTTACTAGCCAAATACCAAAAGGCACAATGTATGCAACAGCACCAGAAAACTTAAATCTTGCTTATGCAAATGTATCTGGTGGAGAAATCGGCAAGGCTGGATTTGGATTTACAACTGATACAACAGGAATAATCGGGATCACAAGGGAAGTTGAAAAAGACAGAATGTCTGTATCAACTTATGCTATGTATGCAATCAAATTATTTGCTGAAAGAACTGACGGAGTATTTAAATTTAATATTAAAGAAGCACCAAAAGAAGCAACTCCAGCAGCATAGAAAAATAGGTGGTGAGTATGGATAATTTTAAAATGTATGAAAATTTAATAGGAGATATTGATAAGGACTTGATACAGTCAATCGAAGATTTGCAAAAAGCAAAAATGATTGATGTAATGAGTCCTTTTTTAGTCCTAAAAGAAATACCTGACGAGCTTAATTATATTCTTGTAGAACTCACCATCTTTAGATTCAACAAAATAGGTTCTGAGGGAATGACGAGTGAATCTAAGACAGCAGGAACTGAATCCTATGACCCAAATTATGAAGATAAGCTACTTAACAAGTGCATTGACTATGCAAAAAAATCTAGTGGCCTACAAGCCAAATGGGGAGTGAAGCTCTTATGAGATTTGATACAAAAGTTATTTTTATCAAAAAGGGAGAGGAAAGATATAACCCTCAAATTGGCGGTATGGAAGCTACAGAAACAAGGGAAATAAAATATTGCTCTTATAGGTCGGTGAGCCTCAAAGAACAAAACGAATTATTTTCTAAAGTTGATGTTGGTGCTATTAGTTTGGTAGTTAAGGGAAAAAGTCCTGACTATGATTATGTAATTTTGAATGATAAAAAATACAAGGTTTTAGCCAAGGAAGATTTTAGGCAAAAGACAGGATATGTAGTGGGGGAAATATGAAGATATCTATAAAAGGTACTGATTTATTGACTAAGCACTTATCCCAAATAAAAGACCTTGAATTTGCAAGAAAAACTGTTAAAAAGCATGGGGCAAAGTTACAAAAGACAATGAAAGATAATGCCACACCAGAAAAAATCTTTGTTAAAGGATATTCTCACGGAGATACTAAAAGATCTATAGGATTAGAAACAATCGATAGTGGATTGACTGTTGTTGTAGCTCCTAATACTGAGTATGCAGCCTATGTTGAGTATGGGACAAGATACATGGAGGCAGAACCTTTTGTTAAGCCTGCTTTAGACAGTGTAGAAAGTGGATTTATAGAAGATTTAGAAAAGATGGATAAGTGATGAACCAAGAAATATATGATCTAATTTTTAAAAGAATACAGGATTTAGGGTATGACTGTTACCCCTTTTTACCAAAAGAGGGAACGGCATACCCTTTTGTTGTATTAGGAGAGGTTGACCTTAAACCGAAAGCCACTAAGTCTTTTTCTTTGGGTCAGGCCTCTATTTTTATACACATATGGACAAAAAAAGAATCGAGAAAAGAATGCGAAACAATGTGCCAAAAGATTGGTTTAGCTTGCCACAAGTTTACAAGTCCTCATATATGGATTTTGCTTGATGGATCTACAAGAGTTTTAGCTGATAATTCGACCAACGAAACCCTTTGGCATGGAGTTTTGAATTTAACTTATAAATTTTATTAAGGAGTGAAAAAATGATAAAAGCAATCTATGGAAAAGATAAAATCTTGATGTTTAGACTTTTAGAAAATGCTACAAAAGAAAAAGCTACAAAATTAGCTTTGCAAACTGAACATACTTTATCATACGAAAACAACGTTGATACTACTCAAACAAAAGACGGAGCTATTACATCTAATGGTGGAATTGAAGTGTCTTTGGAAATAAACGCTATTGCAAGCCATGATGAAGTAAATGAAATGCTAAAGAAATCTGTAATTGAGCAAAAAGTATTGGAATGTTGGGAAATAGACTTGGCAGGAGAAGCACAAGAAGGTAAATATCCTGCAAAATATATGCAAGGAAAACTTGAATCTTGGGAAATGCCAGCAAATGTTGAAGATTTAGCTGAAATATCTACAACAATGAAAATAGACGGAATACCACAAGATGGATTTGCAACTATAAGCAAAGATCAAGAAAAAGCAATTTTATATGCTTTTAGAGATGTAACTATTTTTGATGAAAAGGCAGAAAGTACAGAAGGACACGCATAAGTGTCCTTTTTATTTTATAAATTTTAAGGAGAATATATGAATTTAACAATAAATGGAAATGATTATGAATTAAATTTTGGACTTAAATTTTGTAGAGAAATCTCTAAAAATAGATCAAAAAATGCAAATGGCATTGATATTAGATTGGGGATTGAAAATGCTACAACTGCTTTATATACAGGTGATGTTTTAATTTTGCCAGAACTTATAAAGGCATCTACTGCAACTTTTGATAAAAAACCAAGCGATAAGGATATTGAAGAATTTCTAGACACTCATGAAGATTTAGGAAAGTTGTGTGATGATTTTTTAGAGCAATTGAAAACTCAATCAGCGACCAAGAAGAAAGCCTTGCAAGTATGGGAGAGCATGAAGAAAGCGGAAAAGATAGAGGAAAAGAAGAACAAATAGAACCTTTACTCTATAAGGACTTGATTATCGAAGGTTTGAGATATTTTTCCGAAAGCATAAAAGAGCTTGAAAGAATGACCTTGGTGGATTTTTATACTATGTTTACAGCTTTTAGATTAAGAGAAATCGATAAAAAGAGAGATTTTATCGAGAATGAACTTTTGAAAAGAAAGCTAGAAGAAACTGAAACTAAGGGCAAAAAGACTTATTACGTGGTTAAAGATATTAAAGATGTTTTTGATTATGAAAAAGCTGAAAGAAAGGTTCTTGGAGAAGAAACGGAAGATGATGATACCTTTGATAGATTAAGAAATATCGCCATAAATGTAAGAAATTACGAAAAGAAAGGTGGTGAGAAATATGAGTTATAGAGTAGAAGCCATTCTTTCGGCGGTTGATTCTGGATTTACTTCTAAATTTAATCAAGCTACAAAATCGGTTGAGAAACTACAAACGCAAGCTGGGAAAGTTAGTTCGGTTGCTTCTAAGATTGGAAGTGCTACTGAAAGCATTGGGAAAAGTTTGACTACAAAACTAACTTTACCATTAGGTGCTGCTTTTACTTATGCAGGTAAGCAATTTTCAGAGTTTGAAACTGGACTTGTAGGAGTTGGTAAAACAACAGGTATGACTGGTGATGATTTAAAAGGTTTTGGAGATGATATTGCAAAAATGTCATCTGTTATCCCTGTATCGACAAAAGATCTTTTAGGCTTATCAGAAACTGCTGGGCAATTAGGAATCCATGGCAAAAAAGACTTGTTAGAATTTACAAGAGTTATGGCAGAAATGGGTTCGGCAACCAACCTTGCAGGAGAAGAAGGTGCAAAACAAATGGCAAGATTTGCCAATGTAATGGGAATTGATGTTGGTAAAAACATAAGGCAAGTTGGTAACTCTGTTGTTAGGCTTGGAAATAACTTTGCTACAAGTGAAGCTGAAATAATGGATATGTCTTCTAGACTTGCAGCATCATCAAGACTTGTTGGAATAACAACGCCAAATGTTTTGGGTCTTGCAACTGCTATGTCTGCTGTTGGAATTGAAGCAGAAGCAGGAGGAACTGCCATGTCTACAGTAATGACAAAAGTTGATAAGGCTGTAGCAAGTGGTGGTGAAAAATTACAAAACTTTGCAAAGGTTGCAGGAATGAGTGCAGAAGATTTTGCTGCTAAATGGAAATCAAAACCTACAGAGGCTTTAGAAGATTTGATGAAAGGTCTTGATAAGGCTTCAAAATCTGGTGGTAATATGAACCAAATTTTGGATATGCTAGGCATTAAAGGTGTAAGAGAATCTAATGCCGTTAAATCTCTAGCTCAAAATCACGAATTATTATCAGAAGCTATAAAACAATCGAATGATGCTTATAATCACGGAAATGATTTGGCAAAAGAAGCGGCGGAAGCGTGGAAAACTTTACACGCTAAATTAATGACCTTAAAAAATACTTTTGGAAATATAGCTAAAGATATTTTTTCTATTGTTGCTCCCACTCTTAAAGATATGGTTGATAAGGTTAATGAATTTGCTAAAAAATGGTTTGATTTGTCTGAATCATCAAAAAAAGCTATAGGAGAGATGGTATTAAAAATAGGTGGTCTTTTGGCTGCTATTGGACCAGTTTTATTGATAGGTGGAAAGATAACAAAAACTTTATCACCTGTTATTGGAGTTTTAAGTCAAGTTGGTAATGCCTTTAAGATGTTTTCTGGTAGTGCTAGCAGTGCTTTAAATAGCTTTACTGGGGGAGCTTTAAGCTCTTTAGCAAAGAAAACAGAATTATCAGTTTTAACTGCTGGTGCTAAGTTAGCAAAATTAAGTCCTATGGTAGGGAAAGCTGTGTCCTTAGCAAATATAGGTATGCAGGCATTATTTCCTGCCGCTGTAATTGGTATAGCTTTAGCTGGACTTGGACTTTTATATTCTAAATTTGGAACACAAATTGATAAGTTGTTGGAAGTTGCTAAGACAAAAGGTCCTGAAATAATAACTAATTTAGGAAATGGGATTGCTAATAAAATACCAGATTTAGTGGCAAAGGGAGCTGAGTTAGTAGCTCATCTTGCGGAAGCTTTAAATACTAATTTACCAGCTATTTTAACTGCTGGAACTAATATAGTTATAGCTTTAGTACAAAGTGTAGGCAATAACGCAGGTAAGCTAATTCAATCTGCCTTATTAGTTATGGGATCTTTCCTTCAAGGTATTATGCAAAATGTACCAAGGTTACTGGTTGCGGGAGTATTATTGGTAGGTCAACTAATTGTAGGGTTGGTTAAAAACATACCGATGATAATTGCCACAGCAGCAAGAATGGTTATTGGTCTTGTTACTGGTCTTGGTCAAGCTGTTCCTCAACTAATAGTTGGAGGAATCAAATTAGTTATAGAATTTGTAAAAGCTATATTATCCGCAATTCCTAAAATAATTGTTGTTGGGATTCAAATGGTTGAAGCATTAGTTAAATCAATTGCTGGAGCTTTGATAAATGTTGCAGGTTCTTTAGGAAAAAGTGTCAAAGGATTTTTTAAAAATATCTTTAGTCCGGGAAAAGAAGAAGCAGAAAATACCAAAAATGATGTTAATGTAAGTCTCGATGCGATGAAATTAGATATTGATACAAAAACAGGAGAAGCTGCAACAAGTGCAACAGCAAATGCAAGTCAAGCAAAAACAGGATTCATAGAACAATTTGGACTAATGAATACAGGTGTTTCAGAAAAACTTGCACAACTGCAAACTAATACTGGAATGAGTATGGATCAAATCCAACAAGAAATAACTTCTAAAGGTCAAATCACTAAAGATGGAATAACCATTACAGCCCAAGAGATGAACACCAATGTATCAGGTCAAACAGATCAAATGGCAAATAATATGCTTAATTCTATTAGCAGAGGAGTAGAAGGAGCAAATACACAATTTGACGGTTTGAATACAAAGTTACCTGCAGATGCTACTAATACTAATCAAGCTACAGCAGGACAATATGAAGATTTGGCAAATAGAATTACATCTTCTACAGAACAAGCAAATACTGCTGTTACAAGTGGAATTGACACGATTAATTCTAATTTTGAGATGAGACTTGGAACATTGCCAGCTAAGACCGATACTATTTTGATGAATGTATCTAATTCTTTTACAAATGCTTTTAATGCACTAGGTAAGGGAGTTGATAGCAATTTACAAAAGATTGTTTCATCTTTTACATCTTCTATTTCTAGAATTAATAGTGTTTCTACATCTGGACTAAGCAATTTATCTTCTAGATTTTCAGCTGCCTTTAATAATATAAGTGCGACTGTAACTGCTGGAACTAATAAGGTTGTAGTTAGCATTACAAATATGAATAATCGTGTTAATGCTTCATTCTCCCAATTTGCTAGCAGGTTTATAGCAACCAACTCTAATATGTGGAATAGGTTTAATTCTCAATCTACAGCTGCATTAAATAAGAATTATTCTGCCTTTTCTAGCAATATAAGTAAGCTACAAAGCAAATTTACATCTTATTCTAGTAGGTTAAAATCCTTAAATACTTCTATGTGGAATGCTGTAGTAAGTAAAACAAGACAAGCTGGAAATTCTATGGCAAGTGCATATTCTTCCGCTTGTAATAGGACAACAAGCCTTGCTAGGAGTATGAGAAATAGGCTTATATCGATTATGAACTCATCTGTAGGTGGAATGAGAAGTGCTGGATATAATGCTGGAATGGGATTTTATAGTGGTCTTGCAAGTACAAGAGGCTCAATAATGGGGCTTGCTTCATCAATCGCCGCTTCTGTTTCTGCAAGAATTAGATCAGCTTTAAGAATTCATTCGCCATCTAGGGTTTTGATGAATCTAGGTTCTTATGCAGGTGAAGGATTAGCAGTAGGATTAGAAAAATCTAAGAGATATGTCAATAATGCAGTTGATGGATTATCTAACACTATAAAAGGTGTAGATACTGGCTTAAATTCTTCTTTTAGCGATTTTAATAGCAATAGTAAAGCAATGCCATTAGTTATTAATTTAAGGCTTGGAAATAAAGAATTTAGGGCAATATCTAGAGATATTACGCAAGAACAAGGAAAAGATTTAAGATTGGAGGCTAATTTTGGCATATAAATTTATAGATACAAACGAGGCAAATCTTAAATCTTTTGCCTCTATACAAACAATTATTAATGGATTTAATTTAGATACAGAACTAGATGGATATAGAACTTTAAATGTATCCGGTAGGTCTGTATTTGGTAGAGATATTGAAACGTTAAAGTTTTCTGCAAGAAGAAGTGCAGGTTCAAAATCAACAAGGAATAATTCAAGCAAGACTGGAAATAATAAGTTTTTTAGTTCTGATATACAAAGTGTTGTTATAGAAGTTGAGTTTTTGCTGGAAGCTAAGACTAACGAACTATTTAGGGAGCTTTTATCTAAATTTACAACTATATTGCACCAAGAAGAAGCTAAGTGGACTTGGACTGATGATTCCGAATTTTATTACACAGGAACAATAACGGAGATTGAAAGTTTTAAGGAAGATAAAAATTCTGTAATTTCTACATTTAAAATTCTTTGTGTAGATCCAATGAAAACAAGCATTAAAACCTATGCATTAAAAGGAAATGGGAAAGAAATTGAAATGCCAGATGGTAAAGATGAAATAGATATTTTAGAAATGAAATATATCTTGAAAGATGATATTAATAAATTTACTTATGAAAATATGAATGGAAATGGCAAAACTATTTTTTCTTATCTTTTTAAGGCTGGAAATACTATAGATATCTTATTAAAAGAGCAAAAAGCCTTGCTAAATAGTAGGAATTTAATGCCAGCTATGGACTTAATGAGTGATTTTGAAAACTTTTTTGTAAATCCAAAAGAAAAAATACTTTTATCTAATGCTTGTGATTATGAGATTAAGTACAAATTAAGGAGCTATTGATGTTATATTTATTTGATAAAAACGAAAATTTAATAGATGAGTTAGCTTCTGATGAAATTGAATCTTTAATCCAACATGAGGAATTAAATAAGCTAATGACTTTAGAATTTGGAGTATTTATTGATTCTAACGATAAGATGAAAGATATAGAGTATGTTGCTCATAAGGATATGGAAGATTATCAGAAAATACAAATGTATAGAATAATAGGCTCTGAATCAGACGACAATACGGTTAATTATCAAGCTGTGCATATAATTTTTGATGAATTAAAATCTTATGGATATATACGAGATAAAAGACCAGAAATGGTTAAGGCTAGTGCTGCTTTAGATATTGCTTTAGCTGGTTCTAGATGGAAAGTCGGGAAAGTAGATGATAGTGAACTTTTATCTACTAATTTTTATGATTCGACAAGACTTGACGCCTTATCAAAAATCATTAAAACTTGGAATTTAGATTTGCATTTTTATCTAACTTTTGATGGCAATAAGATAACGGGTAGATATATTGATTTATTAGAATTTAGGGGCGAAGATACAGGAGAAAGATTTGTCTATGGAACAAACGCCCTTGAAGTTGTAAAAGAAGTTGATAAATCTGAGATTTACACAAGAGTTATACCAAGAGGAAAAGGCGAAGAAAAACATGATGAAAATGGCAAGCCGACTGATGGTTATGGTAGAAGAATAAAAATTGATGATGTTATTTGGGATAAATCTAAGGGTAATCCAATAGATAAGCCAAAGGGACAAGAATATCTAGAACTTACAGAAATGACAAGAAAGTTTGGTTTTTCTGATGGAGAACCAAGAACAAGAGTACAAATATTTGATGATATTGAAGATCCTAAAGAATTAATTAAGGCGGGATATGATTTTTTAGTGCAGGTTTCTAGACCACTTGTACAATTTAAGACAAAAATATCCAAAAGGTCAAGGACTAATGTTGGTGATATTGTAAGAATAATAAGAAAAGATTTAGATTTTTATTATAGGACAAGAATTTATAAGGCACATAGAAATTTATTGAATGAAACGCTTGAAGTTGAATTTGGAGACAAATTAGTCCAAAGTCCTGCCGATAGAGAGAAGATTGTAAGTGATAGTTTAAATTCTTTAGAAGAAAGAATAATAGAAACTGAAACCGACCTTAAAAGCTCTTTTGTAGATAAGATAAATGAAAGTATTACACATGCTACTTTTAATCGAGATGGCTATAATTATGAACTTAAAAAAGGCAATAAATATGGGTTGCCAGCTGGATATTATTCTTTTGATAGAGAAATAGACGACAATCCCCAAAGGGTGATATATGTTGGAGCTGGAACTCTTGCAATTGCTGATAGTAAAAAATCTAATGGTGATTGGAATTTTAGGACTTTTGGAACTGGTGAAGGTTTTGTTGCTGATTTATTAGTAGCAGGAACTATACTTGGTGGAAATGTACGTTGGAATTTGGAAGATGGTACATTTATTATTGGTAAAAATGCTGATGATTACAGCATGTATTGGGATGGTGGAACTTTACATTTTAGAAATGTAGATATAGAACTTAAAAACAGTAAAGATTTTAGCGAAATAAAAGATAACCTAGACAAAAAAATATCCAAAGAAGACATTTTGGAAGATAAAGAAATCCAAGAAGCTTTAAAAGGTAAAGACGGCGCAAATGGTGTACCAGGAGCAGACGGAAAAGACGGACACGTTTTGACGGTAGAAGTTTGGCTTGAAGGTGAATTTAGAAATTATAAGACAAAAGATGTTAAAAGGATAATACAAGCTAAATATGATGGAGAAGATATAGAATTAGATAGTTCTAATACCGAAGTATATAATTGCTTTGGCGATGGAGAATGGCAAAAGTCTACAATATATGATTCTTGGGGTAATATAGATAGGCGATACGAATATATAGCGAGTAAAGTTGTTGTTAGTTATAAAGGACTAAAAGCAGAAGCCTATACAAGGTTAGATAATATTAAAGATGGAGAAAAAGGCGACAAAGGAGATACTGGTAAACAAGGTATACCGGGTAAAGATGGAATTGACGGTAAAGATGGAAAAACTGGTAAAATCGGACAAAACCTATTGAGAAATTCTAATGCTCCTATATCTAATAAAGATTATCCGACTATAATTTGGGATGTTTGTGAAACTTTAAAAGATAATGAAATAGTAACGTTTACAATGAAAGTTAAAGTTGATAGAACGTCAAATTTATGGCTATATAACAGTGGGAGTGCAATATCACTTACTTATAAAGAGGTAATTAAAGAAGGTGATTACAAATTAATATCCTATACATTTCCTTGGAAAGCATTTATAGATGTGTCTTGGGGACAAAAACATTATGAACAAACGAATCCACCTACTTTATGTTTGTTTAATATGACTATGAATCAGAGCCAAGATAAAATAACGACATCCATAGAATGGGCAACTCTAACTAGAGGAGATATACCATCCATAGAGTGGACGCCATGTTATGCAGATGTTGATGATGCAATAAAAGCAGGCAAGGAAGAAAGCGAAGAAATAAGCAGGAAATTAATTAAAGTCGAGAGTGATTTTAAAGTTGAAAATAACAACATAAAAGCAAGTGTAAGCTCTTTAAGTGAAACCACAGAAAGAAGTTTTGTAAACCTTAAAAAAGATATGGCAGATGCCGATACGAAGATAGAAACTGGAATTAAAAATTATGTCATTAACAACTACTCTACTAAAACCCAAACAGACCAAAAGATAAGTAAAGAAGTTGGGAGTGTTAAGACTAGTATAGGTGATATAAAACAAGAAATAACTCGTACAAAAACTAGCATTGAACAAACAGACAAAAAAATAGAAACTAAAGTTTCCAAAGACGGCTTTGCTTCCCTAGTAAAACAAGAATTTGATAGCTACAAAATACAAGCTAACAAGATAGATTTTAATGGATCTTATGTAAATGTAAAAGGAAGTTTTCAAACTCTTAATAATAGTGATGATGTTGGTGTAAAAATAGATTACAACCAAGTTACTTTTAGAGATAATAGATGGCAAGACAAAACTTTTGGTGGTTTAAGGACAACTAAAATACTTAATAAAGATAAGGTTATAGCAATGAACCTATTCCATTATCCAACTGGTTATACGGGAATAATGTATTGGAGCAATGAAGATAAATTATTCCATACATATATTTCTTGCGATAAATGGAACTATACGGGAAATGGAGGAATTACACCTATAGTTTTCCACGAAAATGTAAATTGTTTGAGTAATTCTATCAGAATAGGTAATTGGGAGTTAGTTCCAGACGGTGATACTTTAAAAATAAAACCACACGATACCAAAGCGGGATATATTTTCCAAAGAGGCGGTATATATAGATATTATGCTGCTGGTGGTAGGGATGTTAAAACTAAATTAGATTAAGATAAGGAGACAAATTATGGACGATTTAACACAAATATATATAGATAGATTGGCAGAATCCAATCATAATTGCGTTATGTTGGAAGTGAAAAACAGAAATTTAAAAAGAAAAATTGATGAATTAGAAAAAGAACTTAAAGAACTAAAAGGAGATGATAAAAAAACAGGTGATGAAGAATAAAAATATCTAAGTAACAAAGAGAGGATAAACTTCTCTATTTTAATACAAAAAGGGAGTAAAAATGTACGAATTAAAAGCAAAAGAATATTACGATGGTAAAGACGAAACACAGTTGAGAATCCAACAAGAGAATCCTTGGAGGGATTTTATTATCTTTTTAAAGGGAGATAAGAGAAATGAAAGTGATAGCTTGTTGATTGAGTTGGGACTTGCTGAAATATCAAAAGAGGCTAATCCAAACATAGCTATTAATAAGTTAGATAATATTGTGGCAGAACTTAAAAAAGAAATAAAAACAGCCTTTGAGACCCTTGTTTTATCTAAAGATTTAAGCAAAGAACAACAAGATAATATCCTTAACCAATATAAGCCTTATCAAGTGGGAAAAGATTATGAAGAGAATGAGAAATTTACCTATAAAGATAAAGTGTATGAGGTAATACAAGCTCACAGAAGTCAAACAACATGGTTACCAGATTCTACACCAAGATACTATAATGAATATTTAAATGTAGAAATCAAAAATCAAGATAGTAGCACAACAGATGTAGTAAAAGAGTTTATCCAACCGACTGGAGAAAAAGACGCTTATAATGAAGGGAATAAGGTGTTATTTAAGGGAAAAATATACAAATCTAAGATAAATACAAATACTTTTAGCCCAGAACAATACCCTGATGGTTGGGAAGAAGTAGCTGAATAATTAAGAGAGCAAAGGCTCTCTTTTTTATATAAAAAACTGAAAGGAAGTGAGAAAATTGTGATTGAATTAGCAAAGGCAATAAGTGAGTATGGAATCTTGATAGTTATAGCAGGTTTATTTTTGTATTTTTATATTTCAGACAGAAGAGTTTGGCAAAAAAATCAAGATAAGCAATTTGAAAGAAGTAATGAAATTAATGACAAGCTAACAGAAATAATTGCTAAAAATACATCAGGGCTGGATTTGTACGAAACGAGCTTAAATAAGCATTCTTGCGATAGCAAACAAAGTTTCGATGATTTAAATTCTAGGGTGGATAAAATTGATGATAAGATTGACTTATTGCAATCTTCAACAAAGGAATTGGCAACAAAGGAAATGGCGGAAGAAATAAAGGAAGAAGTAAGAAATTTAAAAAGATAGGGGACTAGTATTATGCTAGTCCTTTTTAAGTACACATATAAACACATTAGATAACACGAAACGGAAATAATGTTGAAATTCCAACAGTTGAATTTCACAAGGAACTGCACAAGGAGGAATTATGAGTAATAGTAGTTTAGTTAGTTTTCCAGATTATAGTCCGAACCATAGCGGGACAAGAACACATCCTATCACAAAAATAGCAATCCATCATACAGCTGGAGTTTTGACAGCTGCAGGCATTGGTAGTGTATTTAAATCTACATCTAGGCAAGCTTCTTGTAACTATGGGATAGGAAATGATAACAGGATAGTTTTAGTAGTGGATGAAGCAAATAGAGCATGGACGACATCTTCTGCTTGGTGTGATAACCGTGCTGTAACAATAGAGGTATCAAATTCCCAATACGGTGGAAATTGGCTTGTAAGTGATAGAGTTTTAAATACTCTAATAGATTTAGTTACAGATATATGTAGGAGAAACGGAATAAAAAACTGCACTTATACTGGAGGCAAAGACGGGGTTTTACAAATGCATAGATGGTATGCTCAAACATCTTGTCCTGGTCCTTATCTTGGTAGTAAATTTACCTATATTGCTAACGAGGTTAATAAGAGATTAAGAGGTGGTAAATCTACAAGTACATCATCTAATCTTTATAGAGTAAGAAAATCTTGGGGAGATAGTAAAAGTCAAAAGGGAGCTTTTAAAAATCTTAATAGTGCAATAGATTTGGCGAAAAAGAACGGATTTAAGGTTTATGATAGTAGCGGAAAACAAGTATATCCAGAAATAAAGAAAGCAAGTACAAGTTCAAATGCAAGTCCGAAATTTATCAAGTATGAAAACTGGACGGGTATAACTCTAGACGTATGTAACGTTAGGTCAGCTCCTAATACTAATGCTCCTATTGTTGCACAATATCAAAAAAATAAACCAATCCATTATGATAGTGTTTACGAAGGTGATGGTTATCGTTGGATTTCTTATATTGGTGCAAATTCTGGACAAAGAAGATATGTTGCTTGTAGGAGATTAAGCGGGAATACTACACCTTGGATAAAGTTTTAACTTGACTTATAGTATCATATATAGTACTATAATATTACAAGGGAGGTGAAAAGTATTTGACTAAAAAAGATAAGCTTATCAAGAAAATGAAAGCAAGTCCTAGAAATATTAGTCCGGATGAAATTGAAAAAATGCTAGGCTGGTTAAATTTTGATAAAAGGAAGAACAATGCAGGTAGTCATCAAATTTTCAAAAGGAAATCTGACGGAAAAGTTTTTAACTTGGTTTTAACAAATAACCCAGTTAAAAAATATCAAGTTGATGATATACTTAAAATAATTGAAGAAGGGGAATAATTTCCCCTTTGGAAGTCAAATACTTTTAAAAAAATGAAAGATTTAAAATATTATTTATCTTTACCATGGAATTTTAAAGTTAAAAAGGTGAATGATGAGAGTGGAAGTTATTATCTAGGCTGTATTCAAGAAATACCAGAGGTAAGAGGTCATGGAGATACTTTAGATGAATGTTATGATCTTGTGATGGAAATATTAGAAACAAATTTAGAACTAATGATTGAAGATGGGGACAAAATACCAGAACCAGTTGATAAAAATTATTCTGGAAAATTTAATGTAAGAATACCTAAATCTCTTCATAAAAAATTATCAGAAGAAGCAGAAGATGAAGGTATATCATTAAATCAATTAGCAGTTTATAAATTAAGTATATAAGTTTTAAGCGATTACATTTGTAGTCGCTTTTTTAGTGGATAAAAAGGAGATAATATGGATAATAATTTAAAAATGTTTATAATTGGAATGTTAGCTGTTGCTATTGTATATAGCATAATTACTTTTTTAAATTATAGTAAAGAATATACAAAAGAAATAAAAAATGAAAGGGTAAATTATACCCTAGACAGGTTAAATAAGATTATAGGAAAAGCCGTGGGAGCAGCAAAACAAGTAATAGTTGATAATGCAAAAGATGATGGCACTTTTACACCTTCATTTGGTAAAGAAATAAGGGATGAAGTGTTTGAATCAGTTTTGAAGGTATTAGGAGATGAGGGAAAAAATTTATTAAATGAAGCATTAGGCGATTTAGATGAATATATCTCAAACGGGATAGAAGATGAAGTTGATAAACGAAAATAGTACAATGTAAATGATAGTTAAACATATATTGTGTTTACGAAATTTTCTACATGACCACTGGCTTTTGGCTGGTGGTCTTTTTGTTTATTTGATTTTTAGTATTATAATATATATAACAAAATAATTATAGAAAGGTGAACATGCAAGAAATATATTTATTTATAGACGATTCAGGGTCTTTACATAAGAATGCACCAGATGATTTTTTTATATATGCTGGTTATATTTTTATAAATAAAAAAAT
>URRX01000005.1 GCA_900550345.1 uncultured Anaerococcus sp.
ATAATGTTCCAAAAAGCCCAATAAAAATTGTAAATATATTATATAAAAGACTGCCTCCATAGAGTCCAAGTAATAGAATAAATACTGACATTGAAGTCATAAGGATACCCAATAAACTCAAAATTATATTTTTTAATCTACTACTTCGTATTTCTAATCTATTATACATTGTTCCTCCTAACGCATTTTAATGCTAAATATTATTTAAAACATTATTAAAAGTAAATTCAACCAAATCAAATTTTATATATCCTCAAGTTTTAACAAATATTTGCAATAAAAAAATGCAATTATAATTGTCGCACCTATACAAATCCACTGAGAAAATGAATCTTCTACGCCAAATTTTGAAAAAGCATCTATCAATCCATGTGCAATAATGCATGGAATCAAACTCTTACTTTTATAAAAAATAACTACCATTATAAAACCCCAAGCTATTGCAAAAAATACTTGAGCTAGCGTTTCTAGACTCGCTTGGCCAGCAAATAAATTAACAATATGACCAATGCCAAAAGTTATAGCTACAATTATGATAGACTTTTTTGCCCCATCTTTTTCTAAAATAGACTTAAATAAAAAACCACGAAAAATTATCTCTTCTATGTATCCAATTAAAAGCATGGAAATAGTAGACCATACTTGGGAAATCCCAGAATAAGCAAGATTAAGCCCACCCCATAAATTGCCAGTTACAAGAATCCATACTGGAATAAAGTACAAATATCTCTTGGAATTTTCTGGATACTTATCAAGACCATATTTTTCTTTAAGCTTATGATTATTTATAAAAAAAGTAATAGAAAAAGCAATAAAGATTAGTCCAATTAGCATAAAGAAACTTTCATCCCCAAAATTTCCTCTAATTGAACTAGTAATCAAACAGTAAATGACAATCCAAAAGATTGCAAAATTAAGTTCATTTTTTTGATAAAGTCGATACATTTCTAACCCCTTTTAATTTTCATTAATTTATACAATAAAATTTCTGATTTTTTCTATATATTTACTATATTCAGATTAAATCTAAAAACTAGTTTGTAAAAAAATTTTTACTTTATCTATATACTTACAAAATATCTTAATAAATATATTTACTATCACGTATTAAATATTTTTATTTTAATTCCTTTAAGCTATTTATTAACTTTTTCTTTTACTCTCTTGTACGTATTTCACAAATAGATATTTGTATTCATTTATATTTATTAAAATCACCCTAATAACTTGTACTAGAATTTCTTTAATCATTATCTTACAAAAAATACTTGGAAATAAGTTAGTAAAATATCTAATCATAATATATAATTATTTACATAAGGAGGTTACTATGGAAAAAATGTTACTTGGAAAAGCAGATGATAAGGTCTATCTACTTGCAAATAAAGGAAATCAACACGGCATGATTGCAGGAGCTACTGGCACCGGAAAAACAGTCACTTTAAAAGTCATGTGTGAATATTTTTCATCAATAGGGGTTCCCACAATTTTAACCGACGTAAAAGGGGACCTTATTAACATGTCACTTCCTGGAGAAATAAATGACAAAATAAAAGAAAGAATCGATTATATAGGCATAGAAAGATTTGAAACTCAAAACTATCCCCTAAACCTTTGGGATGTATATGGCGAAGAAGGAGTACCACTTCGAATTACAATTTCTCAAATGGGCCCTTTAATGCTTGCAAGAGTCTTGGAGCTTAATGACACACAAGAAGGTATATTAAATATCGCCTTTAAAGTTGCTGATGAAAACGGACTCCTTTTACTTGACTTAAAAGATTTAAGAGCACTTTTAAACTACTTATCTGAAAATCGCCAAGAGCTTTCAAAAAAATACGGTAATATTGCCCCTCAATCCCTTACAACAATTCAAAGAAAAATTTTAATGGTGGAAGAAATGGGAGGAGAAAATTTTTTCCAAGAGCCTTCAGTTAAAATCGAAGACTTCCTCCAAGTAGATTCAACAGGAATGGGAATAGTAAATGTCATAATGGCAAAAAAATTAATAAATAGTCCAGGTCTTTACAGCATGTTTTTGCTCTGGCTACTTTCAGAGCTCTTTGAAAATTTACCTGAAGTAGGAAATCCTGAAAAGCCTAAGTGCGTTTTCTTTTTTGACGAAGCACACCTATTATTTTCAAATGCACCAAAGCACATGGTTGAAAAAATTACTCAAATCGTAAGACTCATACGATCAAAAGGCGTTGGAATATTTTTTATCACCCAAAACCCAATAGACATACCATCAGAAATTTTAAACCAATTGGGTAACCGTATACTCCATCAAATGAGAGCTTTTTCACCAAGAGAAATGCAAGCGGTAAAGGAAATGGCAATGACTTTCAGACCAAATCCAAAATTTGAAGTAAAAGACGAAGTAATGAACTTAAAGATAGGCGAGGCACTAGTGTCTACCCTTTTAGATGACGGAAGTCCTTCTCCTGTAGAAAAAACGCTAATTGTGCCACCACACTCATCTTTTAAGACATTAAGTGAAGAAGATTTAAAATATATTAAAGAAAACTCACCATACTACAAAATATATAAGGACTTAATAGACAGACAAAGCGCCTACGAAATATTAGAAAAAAAAGCAATCCAAAGCGAAAAAGAAGAACAGATTAAAAAAGAAAAAGAATCCTTGGAAAAAGAAAAAACTGCTCAAAAAAAAGAAAGTTCAAAACAACACAGGCAAAAAAAATCCTATGTGGATAAAAGTATTGACTCAATACTTGGTACAGTGACAAGAACAATAGGCAGAGAAATAGCAAGATCCATAATGGGGTCTTTAAAAAAGAGATAGGATTATATAAAAATTATATAATTTAAAATTATAATAAGACTATAAATGGGTATTTAAATAATTTTGTGTATCAACCTAAATCCTGATAAAAGGGTAAAGGTTGATACATTTTTTTGTATAAATGTTTTTCCATTCCTATAGAAATGGAGCTTACTTAATTTATATTTTTTGAAAACCTATATAAAAAACATTGATTTCATCCATATATTTAACGTATGTTATATCATTGATAAGCAAATAAAAAGCACCTACCATAGTAAGTGCTAATTCAAAAATTCTATTAACTTTTATTTTTTCAATGTAAATAATCCTGCGCAATCTGAAATTTTTTCAAATTTCATTTTCGGAAAATACTTCTTCATATCATCTGCCACAAAGTAGAATTCATCTTCGTCCCATGTTTCTCCTGCTTCTTTTCTACAATTATCAAGTTCTGTATGAGTTTCAAAGGCTACATCTCCAATGTAAATAGCTCCTCCTTCATTTAATTGATTAAGTAAATCTTTTAAAAATATCACTTTTTCATCATCGGTTAAATGATGAAGTGAATATGTTGCAATTATTGCATCGTATTTATGTTCTAGTAGTGGTTCTACAAGTCCATTAGAAATATCTCCAATAAAAAGCTTGGCATCGGGCATTTTCTCTTGTGCTAACTCAAGCATTCTTTCAGAAAAGTCCTGTCCAGAAATTTTATATCCATGCTCATATAAATTTGATACTAAAGTTCCTGTACCAAAACCAATGTCTAAAACATTTTTATGGGACGCGTCTAATATGCGGTTGTATATTTCATTTAGTATTATTTTATATCCTGCAAATGGATAGGAATTTTCATCATCAGAAATATCTACGCTTTTATCGTAATCATCCGCCCATAAATCAAATCCTTTGTTACTTAACATTTTTCCTCCAATTTTTATTATCTTCTCAATAATGCCACACACTCAACATGAATTACATGAGAAATTAAATAGAATCATTTAAATTTTCCTATGGAATAGCCTTCTCAAATTTCTTTATATAATGAGCTAGAGATTCCGGTTTGCAAGAAATAGCTATAGACTATATGACTAATCGAAAGTGAAAATCTATGGTTTTTATCTAAAAATTTACTTAGCGCAAATAATTTATATTTGCAAGTTTAAACCACTTTATAAGTATTTATTGAAAAATTTAATAATACATAGGATAAAAACATAATATTTAAATTTTAAGCCATGTCATTTATATTCTTACTTATATCTATAAATTGATTCAAACTTCTAAAAACTTGAAAAACAGATGATTGTATAATAAAGTCTTCGTGAGTCTCTGGTAAATTCATCATATTAAAATGCTCTTTTAAAAATTCAATTCTTTTTTTGACCATAACCATATCTCCATTTTCTGTAAGGTTATTTGCAGTATCAATCATTATATCAGATATCAATTTTTCATCTGCAAATTCCACAGGAATTTCTTTTAAATCATGATACATCTCCTTTAAAAGCTCCATCTCTCTTTCTCTATAGTTAAGCCCTATAAGCAAATTCTTACTGTTTTCTATACGGTTATCTTTTTCAATAATAGCAAGATCAAGAGCCTTAGCTATATCATTTTCAAGTTTTTTAATCTTGCCCTCATAAACTTCTACATCAAGATGTTTCACAAGAGTATGGCCAAAAAATTTTAAGATATCCTTTATATCACTATCAATCTCCTCAACCCAATCTATCAACTTATCCTGACTTTCTGGTGCATATAAGTTGGTTAACATAGCAAATCCTGTACCTATTAAGATAAGACTTAATTCATTAATAATAATTGAAGAATTAATTTGTCCATAGCTTAGTAAATGTGTAACTACCACGCTTGATGGCCCAAGACCTAGTTCAATTTTTAATAAGAATGAAATAGGAACAAATAATAGTAAGTATATGCCAAAAGCCCAAGTTTTATAGGCAAAAATTTCAAATACCAAAACTCCTAAAACAAGAGCTATAATAGCAGATATTGTTCTTTTAAATCCTCCCTTTAGTGTAGCTTTTCTAGTTTCAAATATATCAAGTATGGTGATAATTCCTGCTGAAGATGAAAATTCAAGCCCCAATGCTTTAGCTACAAGCAAGGACAAGGTAGCTGCTACGGCTGTTTTTATAGTTGTGCTAAGCAATGTTTTGTTCATACTGATTCCTAATTGTAAAACTTATTTTTACATCTTTATATATTTTAATTTAATCTTTGCTTTACTGATCGTGGGTATTTCATATAATACTCAAATATTAACTTAAGCAAAATATTTAAAGCATTAGTTTTTTTATAATAAGCTTGCGACCATATCGCCGTGCCTTTTTTCATCCTCCCTAACGCTTTCGATTTCTGGAAACTTTTTTGCTACTGGAGCATAATTTTCAGAAGCTTTATACTCCCCCTTTACAATTTTTGGATACAATCTTTTTTTACCGATTAGCTTATAAAGTATAGGCATAAAGAAAGCCAAGGCTTTCTTTGGTTTTAAATTTTTCCTTGTAAGTTTATGAAAAACCGCAGCATGATGACCCTCCTCTGCTGCAAGCTTTCTAAAAGTATCTGCATCATTTTTATCCTTAACTACATCAGCAAGGGCTTGGTACATCAAAACTACATCTAATTCTCCTTGTTGAGATTTTAATAATTTTTTCATATCTTCTTTACTTATAGTCATATTATCTCCCCTAGTTTTTTATTTTCATTTTATATTATTAAAAATTTTGATTTATCTTCGCTCTATTTATTATATGAATTTTTAGATAAAATGACAATAAAAAACCCGACTTAAAACACTTTAAACGTATGTCGGGTAATTTTACTATTTACTGTTTTTTATTAAATGGGCAACTGATTCTACATGCGTTGTCTTTTGCTTGGGAACATAATTTTTTATCATTTGCTATGGTCTTTCTTATTTGACTTGGTTTTTCTCTCTCAGAGCTAAGTCATTAAAATTATTAGCCCTGTTAAAAATACAAATTCAAAACCATAAATATTTCAACAATTACGTTAAGTGAATAAAGAATTAATTCAATCATATAACTTAAAGAAATTGAAACGGGAATAAAGATTTTATCTCAAGAAGCGGAAAATATAAATATTGTAATAAGCATCATGAAATGTATAAATACCATACGAAAAATCCTTAAGATAAATCTTTCAGGAATACCAATGTTTCTAAATGTCTTTTTTATTTTTAAGCAACCATCCAGTTTTATAGATTGCTCTCACACTCTATTTTTACAATTCAAAAATCTCATCTGCCACTTCATTTAAAAATTCTATGTCATGGGAAACAATAAAAATTATTTTATCTTTATTTCTATATTTTTTAATCAGTTCAGATATTTTTATCATATTGGAATAATCCATGCCGCTAGTTGGCTCATCATAGTAAACAAAAGTAGAGTTTTTACACATTATGGACGCTATTGCAAGTCTTTGCTTTTGTCCTCCTGATAAGCTCATTGGATGTCTTTCAATAAATTCGTCCAGGCCTAAATCTTTTAAAATAGTTTTTGCCTTTTCTTCATCAAGATTCTTTACTCCTAGACCGAGCTCTTTGAATACTTCATCTGTGAATAATTGATGATTTACATCTTGCATAACAAGTGAAGAGTTTTTGAGTCTTTCTTTTTTAGATAGCTTCTCTCCCTTAAAATAAATTTCTTCTTTTGATTTTTTCTCAAGACCTATTAAACATCTTAAAAGCGTTGATTTTCCTCGTCCGTTGGATCCTATTATACCATAAATTTTCCCAAGCTTAAACAAAATGTCTTTTAATCTTAAACATTCATCATCAGTAAATTTGTACCTAAGATTTTTTATCTGATATTCTCCACCATCTTTTAAATAAGGAACTTCTAATTTACTTAATTCTTTATCTCTTAAACTTAAAGCGTTCAATTCATTTTTATCAAACTTTAAAAATTCACTTCTAGTATAAGTTTTTTTAAGTTTACCCTTATCTATTAAAAATACACGGTCAACTATATCCATTAAATAATAGATTCTATGCTCAGCTACAATTATGCTTATTTCCTTTTCTTTTATAATCTTAAGCATCTTTGTCAAAACGCTTATACTTTTAATATCCAAATTTGATGATGGCTCATCCATAACAATGATCTTTGTGCCCGCTATATAAGAAGCGGCAATGCAAAGTATTTGTTTCTCACCGCCGGATAGATTAAATATATTTCTGTTCAAAAGATTTTTTATCGGGAATATCTCAAGCATATTCTTCAAACGCCTGTCCATCTCTTCTCTTGCAAGACCAATATTTTCCAAATAAAATAATAATTCTAATGTCGTATTAACATTAAAGAAATATGTCTTAGGATTTTGAAAAACAGTTGAGACAAGCATTGAGATTTGATAAAGCTCCAAATCTTTTATATTCTTGCCATCAATAATTATTTCGCCCTTTGTTTTTGCGTTATCATACCTTACAGCTAGTCCGTTGATAGAATTTATTAGAGATGACTTGCCGCTTCCGCTTTTTCCTGTAAATAGCACGCACTCTCCCTCGGCTATGGATAGTGATATATCGTCCAATATATGTTCTTTTCCATAATCAAGACTTAAATTTTTTATTTCTACCATATTAAGCCTCCCACAATAAGTCCAGCAACTGCTATAACGTAAACAAAATCAATTAGCTGTATCTTTACACTGATATATCTGGTCTTGGCAATTGGATTTTCTATTGCCTTTGTTTCTGCTGCTTTTGCAATGTCATCTGCTATGTTAGAAGATATAATTAGTAGTGGCACTGAAACATATTCAATATATCTAATTGGGTTTTTAAAATTTATCCCCCTTACTCTCATAGCCATTTTGATGTTTTTCTTCTCCTCTTTAAAAGATGGGAAAAATCTAAACATAACTGCAATAGGTATGGAAAGATTTTTTGGAATTTTAAGCTTATCCATTGACGAAATTATTGCACCTACATCAGATGTCTTTATCATGAGGCTTGCTGCCATAAATGGCAAAATAAACATCCTAATCACAATAGGTATACTTAAAAACATCTTGAGTATTGGGTTTAGTGTAGACAGAATCATAAAATTAGGCAAGGAGTAAAGTATTCCACATAAAACTATCCATTTGAAAAGTGTTTTTTTATATTCATTCAAATAAAACAAAATTAAAAATATACAGATAATAGCTAGTTCAAAGCGGATATTTATGCCATGCATTACTGTTAACCCTGTAAGGAATACGGCTAATATTTTGCTGATCGGATTTGGATTAAAGGGAGCATTTGAAGAAAAGGTAGGCATTATACAATGCCTGCTTTTTCAAAGTGTTTCTTCAATAGAGCCTTTCCTATATATGCCCCAATAATTCCTCCTATAAAAGCACCTAAGGCTACTAAAGCCATGTGAGGATATGTTATTAGTTTTTCTAGTGCTACTACATAGTCGTCTCCCATCATTTTGCAATGTTCTATATATACTTCTTTTGCTAAAAGCATTTGCATCATAGAGCTGCAAATCCATATGCAAAATACAGCGTAAGAAAGCATATTGTATTTAAAAGAATTGTAATTGCCAATCTTTCTAATTAATTCTGATATTATCATTACTATAAGCGATAAAACTACAACTACATAAGTATGTCCAGCAGCAAACATAATAAGCGGTGATATCATACCGAATATAAATAACGCCCATGGTTTTTGAACCTTAGTCATAAATAACATAACTACAGTCCCTGCAATTATGCCCAAAACTGTTGGGTATATTAAAAACAATATCGGAATCATGCCCATCATGCCAATTCCAAACATCAAGGCGAAATAAATTACGCCAAAAACACCGATGCTTACTAAATCTTTGACTTTTAATTTTTTATCATCCAATTTAAACCTCCTAATAAATAAATTCTTCTGCCATTTTTGTTTTTTCTATTAAATTCTTGTAAACTTTTGATTTTTGTAAAAGCTCTTCATGTTTGCCTTCGCTTTCTACTCTTCCGTTTTCAAGAACCACTATATTATCTGCATTTTCTATGGATTTCATTCTATGTGAAATGATAACAACAGTTTTATCTTTAATTAAATTATTTAAAGAATCTTGAATTTTTTTCTCGTTGTCAACATCAAGGCTTGCTGCTATCTCATCTAAAATCAATATCGGTGCATCTTTTAAGAAGGCTCTGGCTATTGATAACCTCTGTCTTTCCCCGCCTGATAGCTCAGCACCATTCTCACCAATAATTGTATCGAAACCATTATCCATCTTTTCTATAAAATCTGTGCAGTTTGCAAGTTTTGCTGCTATTTTAACTTCTTCGTCACTTGCATCTTGCTTACCAATTCTAATATTTTCCATAACGCTTTGATTAAATAGAACGACATCTTGGAAAACTATTGATACCTTGTCAAAAAGGGATTCTGTTGATATTTCTTTTATATCCTTGCCGTCGATTAGGATTTCTCCCTCGTCATAATCATAAAGTCTTGATATAAGTTTCAAGATGGTTGTTTTACCGCAGCCGCTTGCGCCTACCAAAGCAGTAACTTCTCCCTGCTTAGCTATAAAACTTACACCATTTAAAACTTTTGCGTCTTTATTGTATGCAAATTCAACGTCTTTTAGATCAATATCAAATTTTTTTAGTTCATAGTCTTCGCCCTCTTGTAATTCTTGATTTTGAATTTCTTTTAGTCTTTCAATCTTTGGTGTTAAATAAAATATCTCCATCATGCCTTCTTTAGATGCATCTAAAGAGTCTTTTATCTTCATAGCCGCTAGTAAATAGCCTACAAGGTAGAGAGGGCTTATCTCTTTACTAATAATTAGATTGACGCCAACAAATATTACGACAGCAAGGGAAATAAAACTAAATATTGAAGATATAGACATAATTAAGATGTTTGTAATTTCTGCTTTTAAGTGCACTTTTTCACCTTTATCCATTTTTTCATATAGGTTTTCTTTCATTTCCTCTGATAAGCCATAGGCTTTGATCTCCATTTGCATCTCGATATTTTCTTGAAAGCTTTCAGAATTTTCTCTTAAAACCCTATAATATTCTTTCTCTCCCTTAACTGAATGTTTTTTAGATAGTGGTATAAATATAAAGCTTAAAAGTGATGGAATAATTACAGCTAAGCCCATCTTGACATTGCTCACTAGCATCATAATGGATATTAGTGGGAAGAATAGTGCCATACCGCCCACTTTTGGTATTGAATGGCTCATTGCATGTTCTATGCCTTCAATATCAGACATGATTGTTTGTGAAAGGTCGGAAATGTCATGTTTAGAAAAGTATGATAGAGGCAGTTTTGATAAATTCTCCGCTGTTCTTATTCTTAAATCTGCACTTTCTTGATAGGTTGTGCTATATAATTTATCGTATTCGATAGAAAGCAAAATATACATTGCTATCAAGGTCAATACTGAGAATACTAGATAAAAGCCATTGCTTTTATTGATATTTTCTAAAACTTCCTGAGCAAAAATCATTAGCAATATTGCAGGAAGCATGTTTATACAGTAGACGAAAAATGAGGCCATTGTCGCTTTAGATAAATTTCTCGCTCCCTTCTCTGTAAGAGCAAATCTTTTTTTATAAAACTCCTTCATTTGAAACCCTCCATTCATTCGCACTGTTAAACATCTCTTGCAGTCTCTTATAGCTTGTATCTCTTGACATTAATTTTTTGTCAGAGCCTCTTTCTATAATTTTCCCACTATTCATTACAAGTATTTCATCAAGGTCTTTAATTGTTGATAACCTATGTGCAATCATGATAACTGTTTTATCCTTCATAAGATTTTTGAAAGCTTTTTGTAGTTCAAACTCGTTATCTGGGTCAATTGATGCTGATGCTTCGTCCATAATAATAATTTTGGAATCCTTTAAAATTGCTCTAGCAATTGCAATTCTTTGTTTTTCTCCTCCGGATAAATAAACTCCTTTTGAACCTATGACTGTATTTTCTCTTTCTGGGAATTTGTCTAGTATCAAATCGCATCCCGCTAATTTTAAGGCTCTCATAACGTCATCTTTTGTCGCATCTTTATTTGCTAAAAAAACATTGTCATAAATGCTCTTCTTGAATAATTTTGAATCTTGAAAAACAAAGGAAATAGCTTTGATTAAAGCTTCGTCAGAATATTCACTTATTGGTATACCACCTATCTTTATTTTTCCTTCATTAACATTGTAAAAACCTGATATAAGTTTTGCTACAGTTGATTTACCTGATCCAGATGAACCGACAAGTGCATAGGACTTTCCTTCTTCTAATTTAAAGGATAAATTTTCAATAACAGCTTTGTCATTATAAGCAAAGCTTACATTGTCAAATTCTATATTATAGTTTTTAAAATTATTGACATTGCCATGCATCAATTTGTCTTTTTGCATATCTTCGTAAAGTGCCTCTAAAGTATCTACTGCATAATTGCCTTGAGAAATGTACATGGAGTACCACATCGTTCTCATGAATGAAACAAAGAGAACTCCCGATAAAAATAAAATCATAATAAGCTCAAGTAAAATCACCTTTGCGCTACCCAAGCTAGCAATAAAATAAACTATAGGAATAATTAAAATCGCAATCAATCCAAAAAATAGCCATTGATACAAAACATAAGGTTTTTTACAAGATAATGAATAATCATAAGCATACTTTGAGTAATCTTTTATCGCCTTGTAAAAGCTTTTAAATGATTCGACATTTGCTCTAAATATTTTTACAACTTGCATTCCTCTAACGTATTCAACAGTCTCTGCACTTAATTTAGATAGCGCTTCTTGGTATATCTTCATAAATTTTTGCTCGCCCATCATTGCCCCTAAAATTAAGCCGCCAATTATTGTAAGAGCAAGCAAGGTTATGCCAACTCTTATACTTACTATAAAGCCTAGTACAAGGACAAGTATAGGTGTAACTATTGCCTGAGAGCTATCGGGAATCATGTGAGCTACAACCTGATGAGTTTGCGCAGCATTATCGTCTATGATCTTTCTAATTTGACCAGAAGGGTTTAAGTCAAAGAACCTGAAACTTGCTTTCTCTAAGCCATCAATCCCTCTTTTTCTTAAATTTGTTTCCAGCCTAAATCCCAATATGTGTGAAAAAATTCCTGAAACAAAATAAAATATCGCTCCACTCGTTAGTGTAATAACTGATTTTAATGCTATACTCTCTGCACCGGATAAATCTGAATTAATTATTAAATTATCTAGAAACTTGTAGATTAAATAAAATCCATATACTGTAAGTACAGCAGATATAGCAGAAAAAACTATAGCTAAAAAGCCAAGATATTTTTTATCCTGTACATAAGCAAATAGTTTTTTGTAAATCTTCATAAGCATATCTCCTTTCTTTGATATTCCTTTTAGATATAAATTTGCTTAGTTGATAATAACTATCATTGCTTTTTTATTATACATCAGTTATAATTACTAATACAATAGTTTTGAATTAATAAAGCTAATTGGAATATTGTCTAAAAGGGATAGGTGCATTATGACATACTGTGATTTTGTAAAAGATTATATGAAAGTAGATGAATGTAAAAACAATAAGAAGTATTCAAGTGCAGGGCACACTTTTTGTTGGAATAAAGAGGATTCAACTTATGCAGAAGGGCTTTATTGGTTTTATGAAGGAGATGGATTTATTATTGATATCCATGATTTTTATATCAGAGAAGAAATAATTCAAAATAGCACATATAGTATGTCGGATTATGTTTCAATTTATTCAAGTTACATTGTCAGTGCAAATGGAGAAAAGTTTAATCCTTATCAAACACTTACTGCAAACTCTTTATGTACTTTTGACTTTGACAATATAAAAGACGATTTTGTTTTTTTATTACACGAGAATTGTTGTTATCTTGCTGTTTCCATTGGTTTTAAAAAAGAGCTGATAGAAAAACATTTAGCATCTATTAACATTAATCCAGAATCATTTTATTCAGCTTTACTTCAACCGAATCAAATAATTCTTACAAAATCCTTAGAAAAAGTTGCATTGGAAATATTAAATTGTAAGATGGACCCTCCTGCCGCTGATTTTTTCTTTAAAGCCAAAGCAAATGAATGGGTAAGTATTGTAATAGATACCTACTTAAATAGAAAGAAATATAAAATTGAAACAGATGATGATAAAGCACTTGAAGATGTAGCAAGATTCTTGGATGATCATTTCGCCATGATTGTAAATCAAGAAACCCTTGAAAAAATATCTAAAATGAGCGGAACAAAATTAAAAAATTTGTTCAAAGAAAAATATGGTCAAAGCATTACAGAATACACCCAAAGAAAAAGAATGAATGTAGCTGAAACTCTTCTCTTAAATACCGAACTACCTATAAAGGAAATAGCAGAGTCTGTTGGATACACATCACATAGCAAATTTTCCATTTATTACAAAAGATATAAGGGAAAACTTCCTAGTGAGGTTCGTAATTTAGCTTGCAAGGATCATAATTTAAAATGCGATTATTGTGATTAAACTAATTTTTATATTTATACACCTTTATCTTATATGAGTTTATAGATATTTGTATAGGTATATATAAATTTGGTAAAAAGCAAAAAAAGAGCAGCCTTTTAAGCTACTCTTGTAGAAAGTAC
The DNA here is from genome assembly GCA_900550345.1 of uncultured Anaerococcus sp. GTDB lineage: Bacteria > Bacillota > Clostridia > Tissierellales > Peptoniphilaceae > Anaerococcus. Next base: position 13,433 of record URRX01000005.1, read on the forward strand.
AAAACGAGTTAATTATATTTTTGTGTTTCCTCATACCAGCCCAAAAACTACTCTCACGTCCATGTAGTTTTTTTGAGTCTTTTTGACGTATCCTTCTTCATCTTTATCAAAGACAAAATGTTTATAAAACTGCTTAAAATGCAGGATTTCTAAGTTTACATCTTTTGCATCAACGCTATAGTCCTAACGGAACTATCATTGTCCAAACTTAAATTGATATCCTCATCTATCAATGGAAGCTTGAAAGTAAGCGATTTAACCCATCTACCCGATTCAGTCTTTTCTCCATATATTTCTATTTTTTCTATCAATTGATTGAATAATCTCTTCTTGTCGACGTCTGAAAGCACTGAATATAGCTTATGAAAATTAATCAAAATCTTATAAATATTATCAGAAGTTATCTTTTCTTCTAAGATAGCTTCTTTTCTTTTTCTGCTGTCTGAAATCTGTAATTCTACATAATCTAATTGATCATAGATTGCATCTAACCTTAGATTTAAATCTTCAAATTTTCTTTCATAATGTTTATCTTCAAAATCTAAAGAATCAATTTGATTTATCAAAGATGCTTTTGTTTCCAATAATTGTCTTTCTTTAGCCATGTGCTTGTCAATGATTTTATCAATTTCATCAGTATCTATTTGTATATTAATTTTTTCTTCTAATTTTTTTGCGAAACTTGGATTACTAATTATTTTTGTTATTATTGTTGCAACTTCACTATCGATTGCATCCGCCTTAATTTGTTTACTGAAGTTACACTTATATCCATTCATCAATTGTCGATGCTTACATGAGTAATAGTAATAATCCTTGTAGTGTTCTCCATTATTCTTGCGTTTACGACTTTTATTTCCATATAAACCTGCACCACAAACTGGGCATTTTATAAGGCTTGACAATAGATAAGTTTTCTCATCATTTCCTCTATTTATCTTTTCATATTTCTTAGCTTGTGACTTTCTCTTTTTCTGCGTTAATTCCCAAAGTTCATCGTCAATAATAGCTTCATGTATTCCTTTACTTATAATATAATTATCAGCTTTTTCTTGCGAAATTTTCCCTGTAATTTTATCCTTTTTTGTCTTTCTTCTACCATAGGCAATTTTCCCATTATATACAGGATTATCTAAAATTTGGCGAATTAATGAAGCAGAAAAATATAGTGATTTTCCATTTTGTCTGATAGGTTTTCTTATGTCTAATGATGCTAAATATTTTGCAACTCCATTTGCTCCCATATCTGAATTAGTGTATAAATCAAAAATCATTTTTATTGCTTTAGCTTCGTCTTCATTAATTATCAATTCTCCATCTTGAAGCTTATACCCAATTGGAGCAAAACCACCATTCCATTTTCCTTCTCTTGCTTTTTGTTTTCTGCCTTCCATGGTTTGAGCGATGATGTTCTCTCTTTCCATCTCAGCTACTGCCGATAGTATAGTTATGACTAATTTTCCTGCATCTTTTGAACTATCAAGGCCATCATCAACTGATACCAAATATACCCCATGCTCTTCCATTACTTGCAAAGAATTTAATGTATCAGCTGCATTTCTACCAAATCTAGATAATTTGAATACTAATACACAATCAACGTTGTCTTTTTCTTCTTTGATATCATCTAACATAGTTATAAAATTGTTTCTGCCAATTATTGATGTCCCTGATTTTCCAGCATCTTTATAAACATCTACTATCTCTATATCATAAGCTTTAGCATATTGTTTTATTCTTTCTTCCTGAGCATCTAGGGAATAGCCATCAATTTGCATAGAAGTAGACACTCTAGTATAAACATAGGCTCTTTTCTTTTTCATGGAAACACCTCCTTTAAATAAGTTTGGAAAAAATAGCAAGTTCTTTTATACACTATATTTTACTATATTCCAATTTAAAAACCAACAAATAAACTAATTTGTTGGCTTTAAGTCCTCATTATTATTTTCATCATTTTTCTTATCCAAATCTAAATTAGATTCTAAAATTTCTGGTGGCATATCTAGACTTTTAAAATCTATTTGATCTGCATATTTCTCTATAAATTCTTGTAGTAGACGAGCAAGCCCATCTAACTCATCAGCCATGATAACCACCTCCTTAAAAAATTTCTTCACTTTTTATATGCCATAATTTTTTTAGAAAGGTGTTTTTTTAGTTTTTAATATTCATATTCTACTCTTTTTTTTATCCAAATGACTTTATTACATATTAAAAATAGAAGATTGAAGAAATGGAGATTAAAAAGGAGGAAACACAATTTGACATTCGTAAAGGAAAAAAGAGATGATATAACTCTATTATCTCAAAAGGTATGTCTTAGATATACCTCAATTATCTCACCAGATAAAAAACGGTAGTCCTACTTGCTAGGCTCAACTATTTTCAAAGTAATAAGGTCCGGCTACGGTAACTTTATTATTTCAAAATAGTCGAAGGTCTTGAATTGATGCCATTAAAATTCATGATCTCAAGGGTTCTTCGATATGTATTTATTAGAAGAACCTAAATGGTAATTTTTAAAGAGTCATCTTTGAAAATTACCAGTTTAGGCAGGAATATTATGGTTTAATAAATAATTTATGAAATATTAAGGATAAAATGAGGAAAAATAAAGAATGAAAATTACCTGTTTAATCAAATGGCAAAATCTAAAAGTTATATCAAGACGGTGTCTGCTGAATTGAAATAACAATAATATTTAAGCCTATATTATTTAGATTTTTTAGAGCATCTTAAGCTCGTAAAAAAAGGAGGAGGCTAATTAACAATAATATAGAAACCAAATTTATTTAGGAGGATTCCAGAATGTCAAGAAATAAAAATAGCTTACAATTTGAACTATTTAAGAGAGCATCTGAAGGATTAAAAGGAAATACAACCAGAAAGCAATATAAATATGCCTGTAAGAAATTTGCAAGCTGGTGCAAAGAACAAGGAATTAAACAAATAGAAAAAGTAGATAAAGATTTAATACAAAAATACTCAAACCATTTACAGGAAGATCCTTTTAAGTTTTCTGCTGGTACTATTCATACCTACCTTGCCCCTATTTGCAAGGCTTGTGGAGTAAATATGAGAGATATTAATAAGCCTAGGAGGAAATCTAATACCATAACCAAAGGTAGACAAGAAGCAGAAAATCCTTATGGAAAATTACAAGAAACTTCACCTGAATTTAAAAGGCTAATTACCTTACAAAAATCTGTTGGTATAAGAAGAAATGAACTTGAAAATCTAAAAAGAGAGGATTTTATTAAGGGAGAATATGGCATATATTATGTCCATGTAAGAAAAGGAAAAGGCGGAAAAGAAACTTTTCAAATGATTCTCCCTAAAGATGTACCTATAGTTAAAAATATATTCGAAGAAGTTCCTACAGGTCATAATGTATTCTCAAAAGATGAGATGAATAATAAAATAAATCTTCATGCCCTAAGAAGAGAACACGCTAATGATGTTTACCAATTCTTTGAAAATATAATATTAACAGTTAATGGATTCGCTAGATCATTAAGAGAAAGACTTATTAAAATGTTTGAAAGAGGAAATTATGATTTATATAAAGCAAATCCCCAAAAATATGAAGCTAAATTAAAACGATTTATTGATGATATGAATGATACTCCCTATGAACTCAGAGGAGAAAATAAAAAAAGAGCTATCCAAAATGGGAAACCCGTTATCTATAATCGTCTAGCCATTATGGCTGTTTCTGTACTGGCTTTAAGTCATTGGAGATTAGATGTTACTGTAGTAAATTATATTGTATAAATTGAGTAGGAGGTAAATGATTAATTCATCTACCGACCTCTCACACCACCGTACGTACGGTTCCGTATACGGCGGTTCTACCGTTTAATTTGAACTTTATTGTAATAGCTGACTAGGGATATATAGCCCCTTTCAGCTATTCTTTTGTTATTAAGAGCCCTGCTCAGTATTGGGCTTTTTGCTATTCTCCAATAGGATTTGCGCGTATTTGCCCATTTCCAAGCTTAATATTTAGCTGTACCTAATTTTACTAAGTTTTTAAATTTGGTTTTTACTTTCTTCCAGCCTTTCCACGCACACATTCTGATTCTTCTTCTTAACCATTCGTCTAAAATTTGAAGATGTTTTCTCATATTTGCAAGTTTGAAATATTGTATCCATCCTCTTACGATTTGGTTGATTTTTATTCTTCTTTGCCTATAGCCTAGTGCATTACTTCTGCTTGTTACCGCTTTTAGTTTTGCCTTTAGTTTCTTTAGGCTTTCTTTGTGTGCTTTTAATTGGGTTCCATTGTTATGGTAAAATCCATATCCTAGATATTTTGTTTGGCTTAATTTTCTTATTGAGGTCTTTTCCTCGTTTACTTTAAGTTTTAATTTTCCTTCTAACAGATTTTTGACTCTTTTATAGTATCTTTCGGCTGCTTTCCTATTTCTTGCGAATATTAGCATGTCGTCTGCATATCTTACAAATTTGTATCCCCATTTTTCAAGTTCTTGGTCAGCTTCATTTAGGTAGATGTTTGCGAGTAATGGACTTAGGGGTCCACCTTGTGGTACTCCTTTGTATGATTTTACTTTTATCCCATCTATCATTATTCCTGATTTTAGATATTTGTGTATTAAGGATATTACATCTCCATCTTTTATTTCTTCTGATAGGATTTGTATGAGTTTGGATTGATTTACTGTGTCGAAGTATTTTTCTAGGTCTAAATCTACTACCCATGTGTATCCTTCATCTGCTATTTCTTTTATCCTTTTTAAGGCATCGTGTGCACTTCTTTTTGGTCTAAATCCATAGCTGTTTTCTGAAAATTTCTTTTCATAGATGGGGCTTAGTATTTGTGCTATTGCTTGTTGTATCACCCTATCTGTTGTTGTGGGTATTCCTAGATTTCGTTTCTTACCATTTGATTTTGGTATTTGTACCCTTTTTACTGGTTTGGGTTTGTATTTCCTTGCTCTTATTTGTCCTAGTATTTTATATTTGTTTTCTTTTAGATGTTTTAGGAGTTCTTCTGTTGATATTCCATCTACTCATGCTGAACCTTTGCTGGAATTTACTCTTCTAAAGGCTTCGTTTAGGTTGTTTCTATGGAGCATCTTTTCAATTAGTTCATTTTTAGTATTTTCTTCTTTTGAGTTAATCTTATCATGACTGTGTATAGCTAATTTATTTTCACTTTCCGAGTTATCTTTGATTTGTCTGGTTAATTTTCTACAGTCTTTGTCATGATTAGTTTCTTTCATAAATTTATATCTCCTGTAGTTCGGTCCTTCCTAGTTTTAACTAGTACTATGACTTTTGCTGACTTCTCATAGTTCGTTGTTACTACTAAGTCGCATATGAGACCTCCTCGGGTAAGGGCATATTCTTTCCTCTCATCTATCTGCCACATTTACATTTACGTATTCCGTGTAGTTATTGGACTTTACTTTGTTTTGCAAGCTTATCCTACGTAACTGCCTTATGTGATTTCTGTTCGTCAGACCAAGAGTTTGCCTAGGGCTTCCTTCAGATTCCACCTCACGATGGAAACCCTTGCCTTTGGCTATATGTTTCCCACTACCGGGCACACTTAGGACTTACACCTGTTAGAATATGCTCATGCCGAGCACACAAAAATACCAGAGCAAGCCTAAAGCTAACTCTGGCATAAGGTCTAATATTTGCTTAGCTTATACTAGGTCTTTTTATTTTCTTTTTTTAGTCTTGAATAAGGCAAGGCTTGCTGCAAATAGTCCCATAACTACTGATGATAGGCTCTCTACTCCTGTTTTAACATTTGTACTTGTTGGAGCTTTCTCATTGTTTGCTTGTGATTTGTCATCACTTCTTTGGTTCTTATTTTCCCTTGCTTCTTCTTTATCCTTATCTTCCCTTGGAATTTGAACTAAGTTATCGTCTTTTGAAGGATCTCCTTTAAGCTTTTTAGTCTTAGAGCTTACCTCTACTACTAATCCTTGATTGTCTTTTGGATTTTCACTCTTATGAGCTATATTTGTTTCTGGAATTTGTGGATTTTCTGAAGGTACTTCTGATGGTTCTTCGCAAGGATTGTCTGAAGGTTTTTCTGTATCACTTGGGCAAGTTATATTCCAAATCTTTGAATAATCCTCATCTTTTTTCTTTGTTTCATCAAAGGTTTGTTTATTTTCTTCTTTAACTTCTTTAGGAAGCTCGTAGAAGTCTGGTTGAACACTTAGATCTTCCATAGCAAATAGGAAGGCACCTTGTGCTTTAATTTCTTCTTTTCCGTCTTTGCCTATGACTTTCCAACCCTTGAAGCCTTTGCCTTCTGGAACTTCTCCCTTGTATTCTGGTAATTGGAAATCCTCTCCCTTCACAAGTTCATTTTCCTTATTATCTATTGTAATCTTGACTTTTTCTGGAGCTTTAGGAGTTAATTTGCCACTTTCTTTATCAAAGCTAAATTCCTTTACACTAGTATTGTTTGCAAAGTCTTTTACTACAAACTTGATTGTTAGCGTATTGTCCTTTATATCTTTTATATCAGCTAAGGACTTGTATGCTCTACCATTTACAAAGATTTGTTTGTATTGGATTTCTCCAGCTTTATCGCCATCTCTCTTGTCTGTAACATTGAATTTGATAAATTTATCTTTCTCATATTCAATAGCTGTGTTACCATCCTCTTTTTGTTCGATTTCTGGTTTTACAGTATCATAGAGGAATTGATAGTGAACTCCAACAGCCTTGGCATTAAGATTACTATAACCAGTTTGTAGGTAGACATTGCCATCCATATCTTTGACCTTGTCTGGGAATCCATTTGCCTTGTAGTCCTTCATTCCCCAGTCCATGATGTCCCCATCTTTTACATCAAGCTTAATGTTAAAGTCTCTTGTATTATCTATGTGTAAATCACCATAGATTAGGTAGTTGTCTACAACTGACTCGTTAACTCTCATTTCCCAGTTGAAACCACCCTTATCTCCTATTTTTCCTCTTAAATAGAATTCTGGTTTTCTTACATAGATTTTATTGTCCTTTGTTGGATTGAAATAGTTTCTATCCATAGTCAAATCTACTGGTTTTGCATCTATAAATAGCATTGCTCCGTCTTCTTTGATGGCTTCTACGTTGGATTTATCATCTCCAAGGTATTCCTTGCCATCTTTGCCAAGAAGAACTAGTTTAGAAGGATCATCTACAAGATTTCCATCTTTATCTATAGCTTCTCCCTTTTCATTAGTTTTGAATTTAAAGACTTGATATCTAACTATATTAAATCCGTCCAAGGCTGACATGAGAACTGATTGAGTGCTTCTACCATCTTCAACATTTCTACTATCACAGTAGATTGTTTTTTGTGATAGGGCCTTGATGTTAGGGGCAGTATTTTGGATTTTTTCTATAACTTCCTTGCTATAAACTCCATTACCATCAAGCATATCAGTTTTTCCTGGGTTAAATGTCGTAACTCTTAGGGCATATCCCTTTCTTACAATCATATTATCATTTAATACATATTGACCCTTTTCATTATCGAAGAACATCTTGTTTGTATCCATCTTGCTTGGATCTTTTGGTTTTTGTTTAGTTAGTTCACCTTCACCTAGTTCGATAATATTTCCATAGCTTGAAGCATATGGTGAAGCTTCCTCGGCTTCATCCTTCTTTTCTGACATTCTTATTATAGTTTTAGCTTTTGTTTGACCCTTATCTTTTACGATAATATTCATATCTCCAGTAAAGGATAGACCATCGACTACATCATTTGTGTTTGCAAATAAGTCAAAGGTTAGAGTTTTTGTTTGTGGGTCGTATTTACTTGCCTTGATTTCTATTAGTTTAAAGTCATTACCATAGTAGGCCTTAGCATCTTTTGATACATTATTTACTTCTCCAAGAATTTCAAAATGGCCATCCTTTGATGGACTTAACACTCCACCAAGCCTTGATTTAACATCATCAAGTTTCTCAGTTTCATATTCTAGATCACTTCCATCTTCGTAGGATTTTACATTTCCTTTTTCATCATATAGATAATCAAGCTCTACTGTTTTCATTCCACCAGTTGTAAAGTCTTCTATTTCCTTATATTTCTTTTTAATTAGTTTCTTTAGGTCTTTATTTTCAAATTCTCTAATTGTTGAAATATTTTTATCTATTTCAAGGCTAGCTTCTCCCTCAACTGAACTTTCTTCAGCTGGTTTTGAGTCTTCATCCTTAGCTTTATTATTATTGGTATTTTCCTCTGAGCTTATTGCATTTTTGAGTTTTTCTTCAGAAATTTCTCCAAGTTTTTTGTAAGAAGAAGAATCTTTGTCAGGATCTACTAGGTAATAAGAAATCATTCCCTTTGCATCAGCTTTACTATCAAATTTTATCCTATGGATTTTGGTGAAGTTGCTTGCACCATCTAGGGCGATTACTTCGATAATTTTTCCTCTTAAATCTCCAGCTCCTTTAATTTCGTAGATAGTATTTCCTTTAGCATCAAGCTTTCTATGTCTACCTTCGCCTTCTCCTGCATATTTTACATCAAGGTTTCTTTCAACATCACCATACTCGTCAACTATAGCTGCACCTGCATACCATACTTCGTTGGCTACTTCTTCAAATTTCTCTGGATGGTCTTTTTGATCTCTTACAAACAAGGTTTCGTTTTTGTACTTATCTTTTGCCTTGTGGTAAGTATCTTTTGCTATTAATTTGATTTTGTTTGGATCAGAGAAATCAACATCGACAATTGTTGGAGCTGTATTGTCAACTTTTACTGGTATATAAGAAACTTGCCATGGATAATCCTTAGTTAATCTGTATTTGAACTTGTAGAAGTATTGACCCTCAGCTATTGGTTCAAATTGACCCCTAAGTTTTGTTTCCAAGTCTTGGTTATTATTATCATCATTAGCGCCTTCTTCTCTTCCTCTAGGATTGTAAATAAGGCCATCCCATTTCAAATCTCCCATAACTTTTAACTTGGATGACTTAATACCCTTAGCATCGTTTCTCTTTGAGTTTAGGATTCCTTTGATGAAGTGCTCTCTTGATACAACCTTGAGGTCTTTTTGTCCTTCGCCCTCTTTGTCTGTATTTACAATTGAGATTAAGCCTTCTTCTGCACTTCTTAGAACGAGTGGGGAAGGTGTTAGCCCTCTTTCTATTTGAACTTCTTGTGTTTCTCCCTTATTATCAAGTGGATAAATTCTTGCGACTTTTGATTCGCTTTGTGATGGATCAAATAATCCTTGGTTGTTATTTAGTGCAAATAAATCAGGATCTTGATCAAGTGATTTTGTATTTCCATCTTTTCTGTTTTGGATAACGGCAGCTGGATTGAATTTATCGATGTCATGTTCTCCACCTATACCCTTGTTCAAGGTTCCAGGTATTTTTGGTTTACCATCATCGTCATAACCTTCCATGGTTTTTGATTTAGAGCCTTCTTCCCAAGCCCACTTGTCAAGGATTGGCTCCTTGTTCCAGTTTCCAGCAAAACCCATAAGTGGCATTGATAGAGATGGTTGGAATACTGTCTTGTTTTCCCCACCACACATTGCCTCAAGTTCTTCTTTAGATTCAAGTCTAATGAAAGATTCTACAAATTGGTTTTTATCTTTTGCTTCTCCTACATTTATTACAGCCTTCAATTCATATGAAGAGTTTGGAGCAATTGTAAATACATCGTGTTCGAAAGTAATATTTGCACCCTTAATCTTTGCTGGATGAATTTCTGGAACAATTTGTTTGCCATCTAATGATTTCTTATCCTTGTAAGTTTCATCAAGTTTTAGCCTATTGGTAAGGGAATCTGTGGTGATTGCAGATGATGAAGCCTTAAATGTAAGAGGCCTATCTGATGTATTAATCAACTTGATTGTGAAATATTTCTTGTCTCCCTTAATTTCTCTAAGTGATATAGATCCATATGAGTTTACTAGACCTGCGGAGTCAACATTTTTAAAGCTTGCTATAACATCACTTCTTAGTGCATTAGCAACGTTAATTAGACCTGCACCTTGTTGTCTTGGCGAAGCATAATATAGTGATTTTTCCTTCCAACCTGTTGGATCCATCATAGGTCTTGCTGTGTTTTGTAAGGCAATCTTTGTAAGAGTAGTTAAGTCGATTTTATCGTCACCTGTTAGGTTTTTTAAGACAGGTTTTGCGAGCATCTCTTTTAGTTTTGGTCTAATCAATACTGTTGATGCTGCAACTACTGGTGTTGCCATACTTGTTCCTGACATATAACCATAAGTTGACTTGCCGTCAATTACATTTAGAGTTGATTTGATGTTCTTTCCTGGTGCTGATACATCTGGCTTTAGGAGGAGGTCAACCCTTGGACCCCAAGATGTAGAAGCTGCTGGAACTATTACTTCTTCCTTGTAAAGTTCCTTATCTGTATCAGGAGCAAAGTTAAAGGCTAGCTCTTTCTCATCACCAAGCTTTGGACGGTTTTTGTTGAAGCTTTCCATGTCAATTGGATAATATTGGTCAAGCTTATCTTTGAAGTCTTCTTTCTTGTTTCTCTTAACTTCAGTTTTATTTGTTGGATTAATCATATTCCAAATCTTTAGACCATCATCACCAGATACTGAAAATACTTGACAAGTTGTTCCTTCATCTTCTTCGTAACCCATGGCTGGAAGCTCTGTCCAGTTATCTCTGTTGTAGTAGTTAACTGTATTTACAACCATGATTGCACGAGCACCCTTATCCGCAGCTCTTTTGAAGGCATATTTTAAATCTTTGGTATAGATTCTATCCATAACGGCAATTTTGCCTTTAAGATTAAGACCAACTAGATCTTCATCTTGACCCTTGCCTATATAAACAAATTTTACTTTGTCAGATAGCTTGCTTCCGTCTTCATTTGTAATAATCTTATCCTTATCGAAGAAGGTACCGATATTTCTATACTTGAAGCTTTCGCCACCAATATTTACCTTATCAAACTCTACTATTTGATTTTTAGCTGATGCAACAGCTATGGCATCTTCATGGGCAGCAGTTCTAGTTACATTTCCTGTATCGGTCATCTTTAGTTGGTTATTAGCAGCCAAGTCCCATGATGAGCTTGAAGCAGATGTTGCATAATTACCAGTAGCAACTACCATAGGAATCCCCGCTTTTCTTAAAGCCCTAACTGCTTGCCAATATTTCTCACCTATAAGACCTGTTCCTGTAAATCCAGAAGATACAGATACTACATCAACTTTATGTTTGATTGCATCTTCAATAGCGTGAAACATTGTTTCATCACCAGCAAAGCCATCACCTGAATCTGAGTACATCTTGTAAGAAAAGATTTGAGCATTTGGTGCTATTCCGTCTATTCCATTGTACTTAGCTATATCCTTATCAGTATCATTACCAGCAAGGATTCCCGCTATATGCATACCATGTGGATCATGATAGTCAGAACCATCGTCATATTTTTCGACAGTGATTTTGCCACCGTTATAATAGTTAAAGGCATGAGGAATTTTATCACTCAACCAAAAGTCCTTGTCAGTTCCCTTCATGTCCTCTTTTTTATATCTCATATAAGGCTTAGCATCATCGTCAATTCTCATAGCCTTGTGCCTATAATCAGTCCCAGTATCGATATTTGCAATTACCATGCCCCTACCATCAAACTTCATTATCATGTCTTTGTTGATAGCTTTTAGGTAGTCGATAGCTTCGTTGACACCAATTTCTTCCCTAGCGTGATTCATCATTGGCTCAACTTTTTGGGATCTTTCTACAGATGAGATTCCTTCGATGTGTTTAATCAAATCAAGATTATCTTGTTTTGTTTCAATTGCACAACCATTAAAAATTGTGTTATAGGCATATAAAACTTTTGTAGAAGAAAGTTTTGATATTTCCTTCATTGCCCTTTCCCCAGCCTCTTTATCTTTAAATTCGGCTATGTATATGAGCCTTCCCTCGTCTTTCTTTTCTACAGCTATATCATCTTTCTTTTCTTCAGTAGATGAATCCTTATTAAGGTCAGCTTTATGTGTAACTTCTGTTGCTTTCCCTTCTTTTTCAACAGACTTATCTTCTTTGAGGGAAGTTTCCAAAGCAGGAGCTTTGTCCTTGTTTGCATCTTCTTTATTTTGTTCACTTTCTTTATCAGAAGCTTCTTCTTTTTTTGCTTCTTCTTTTTTTTGTTCACTTTCTTTATCAGAAGCTTCTTCTTTTTTTGCTTCTTCTTTTTTTTGTTCACTTTCTTTATCAGAAGCTTCTTCTTTTTTTGCTTCTTCTTTTTTT